>JAAFIT010000398.1 GCA_013298745.1 Sphingomonadales bacterium | reverse complement strand
CCGGCAAGGTCGCACCGCCACCGAGTTCCAGCCCATAGGCGTTGACGTTCTGGCCGATGAGGGTGATCTCGACAGCGCCCGCCGAAACCAGCGCTTCGGCTTCGGCCACCAGATCGGCGAAGGGCCGCGAGACTTCGCCGCCGCGGGTGTAGGGCACGACGCAGAAGGTGCAGAATTTGTCGCAACCTTCCTGCACGGTGAGGAAGGCGCTGGCGCCCTGGTGGCGGCGCGGCGGCAAAGCGTTGAACTTCGGCTCCGCCGGCATATCGGTATCGATGGCGCGGCCCCAGCGCGCACCGCGTGCGTCCTCGGGGATGGCGGCAGCCTCGCGCAGCAATTCGGGCAGGCGGTGATAGGCGAGCGGCCCGACGATCACATCCACCGCCGGCGCACGCCGGCCGATTTCGGCACCTTCGGCCTGTGCCACACAGCCCGCCGCGACGATCACCGGGCGCGAGCCATCGGCGCGCGGTTTGCGCAGGCGGCCGATATCCGAATAAAGCTTTTCCGCCGCCTTTTCGCGGATATGGCAGGTGTTGAGGACAACGATATCCGCCGCCTCCGGGCTGTCGACCGACACATGGCCCTCGCCGGCCAGCAGGTCTCCCATGCGTTCGGAATCATAGACGTTCATCTGGCAGCCGAAGGATTTGACGTGGTAACGGGACACTGGCTGCGACGACTCCGGCTGAACAGCGGCCAGCATAGCGGGTCGCAGGCGTGCGGTCATCCCCGCATGAAGGCGCGATAGCCGTCACTGATCACTGTGTGACAATGCTTTGCCAGCGCCTTGCGATCGGCAAAGTCGCCTGCCTGCACCGGCGCATGAAAGCGGATTTCCGCTGTCACCCGGCCCAGCCCCATGAAGCCCAGCGCGTGCGGTGCCAGTTCGGTATCGCCCACCCAGGCCAGATCGGGCAGCCGCGACCGGGTAACGGGCATGGCACATGATCGGTGACGGCGAACAAGGATGATTTGAACGGCAGCACGCCGGTGCCATCGCTGTTGGTGCCTTCGGGAAACAGGATGATGCTGTCGCCGGCCATCAACCGGTCGGCGATGGCATCGCGTTGCTCGCCGGCACTGCTGCGGCGGCTGCGCTCGACATAGACAGTGCGCGCCAGCGTCGCCAGCCAGCCGACGGCGCCCCATTCGCTGACTTCGGATTTCGCCACGAACGCCGCCGGGATGCGTGCGCCGAGCACGGGGATATCGGCCCAAGAGACATGATTGGACACATAGAGCACGCGCTGGCGCCGTGCTGGCGCGCCATGGGTGCGGATGCGGATGCCCAGCGAGCGCGACAGGCTGCGGTGAAACAATTTCGGCAGTGGGGAGCCCCGCCCGGGCGCAATGGCCTTCAGCACCAATTCAGCGGGCACCAGTAGTGAAGCTGTCGCGACAGCACCGGCGATGCTCTTGACCGGGCCGAGCCGCTGGTGGCGCGGTGCTGGCGGGCTCATCGCCGCGTCGGCGTCACTTGGTGGCCTTGGTGGCGACCCCGTAAAGTTCCATGCGATGATCGACGAGTCGATAGCCGAGCCGCGCCGCGATGCGGGCCTGGAGTTCCTCGATTTCGGGATCGTGAAATTCGATGACCTGGCCGGTCTCGACATCGATCAGATGGTCGTGATGCTCGTCCTGCACGGTTTCATAGCGCGAGCGACCACCCTGGAATTCGTGGCGCTCGATGATGCCCGATTCCTCGAACAATTTGACGGTGCGATAGACCGTGGCGATCGAAATGCGCGGGTCGACCATGGCGACCCGGCGATGCAACGCCTCGACATCGGGGTGATCATCGACATCCGACAACACGCGCGCGATCACGCGGCGCTGCTCGGTAATGCGCAGACCCTTTTTGAGGCACAGCGCCTCGACGTCGATCACTGCAGCCATCGCCGTCTCCGGTTACCAAACGACCATGGTCTTGAGATAGTCGGCAGCACCAACCCCGGCAAGTCTCGACATGCCGGGGCCAGTACGATTGCCGATCAGATCAGGCCGGGTTCTTCCGCGGCCGACCGCGCGGCTTGCCACCAACCTTGGCAACGCGCTTGGTGCCAAGACCGATCGACTTGGCGAGCGTGCGGCGCTGTTCGGCGTAATTGGGAGCAACCATCGGGTAATCGGCCGGCAGACCCCATTTGGCGCGATAGTCATCAGGCGTCATGCCATAGCGCGTCATCAGATGGCGCTTGAGCATCTTCAATTTCTTGCCGTCTTCAAGACAGACAATATAGTCCGGCTTGATCGATGCACGGATCGAAACTGCCGGTTCCTGACGTGCAACAACAGCTTCGACGGGGGAACCAAGCCCAGCGAGTGTTGCGTAGACGTTCTGGATAATGCTGGGCACGTCGCCCGCAGCAACGGTGTTGTTCGCAAAATGCGACGACACGATATCGGCGGTCAACGCCAACAATTCGGCGTGAGCCTGTGAACTCTCTGTCATACTTATTACCTCGACTCAAACTGCGGAACCCTCCTCCGCAAAGTCGCCATGACTTTAATGGCGGCAAAAATCAAGTCTATTACAAAACAGCGGCAAAGCTGTTTCAATCCAGTACAATTCGCCGCATCGTAATCGCGGCGAAGCGTTCGCCGGAGCTGCCGGTGTAGTAATTGGCGCGACGCCCGACATCGGCGAACCCCAGCGAACGATACAGCTGTCGTGCGGCGACATTATTTTCGCGAACTTCAAGGAACATTGCCGAAGCGCCGAAGCGCCGAACGTCGTCGGCGACTTGCGTCACAAGCAACCGGCCAATACCGCGCTGCCGCAATTGCGGATCGACTGCGACCAGCAGCAGTTCGGCTTCGCCGGCAACGACGCGCGACAAGGTAAAGCCCTGAATATTGTCATTGGCATCAACCGCCTGCCGGGCAAAACTGCCATCGAGCGTCAAAGTTCCCGCCAGCTGCGCGGTCGACCAGGCCTCGCCATAATGCGGATCAAATCCCACCCGCATGATCGACATCAATGCCTCGAGATGCCGGGCATCGGCCACCACGACACGCGCCAAGTCCGGGCCATTGCGGGTGATCGTCATCTGGCGGCGCAAACAAGGCGGGCTATGAGCATGGCGCCTGCTTAATTCGACCCGTTCAAAGCGGCAATATCGCGTCTGGCGGCCGCACATAATGCGCCGCGGGCGGCAACCCGCGCAGCATTGCCGGAAGCGCCAGCGCCCATGCCGCCTCTGGCTGGTCCGCATGGATGATATTACGGCCATGCCCATCG
>JAAFIT010000394.1 GCA_013298745.1 Sphingomonadales bacterium | reverse complement strand
CTACAATGGTGAAATTCACCTCGACCTGCCCGAATTCCACAACTTCAGCGCCAAGATCGATGGTGTCGTGTCGCATCAGGACGCGACCACCGAGAACCCCCTTGCGGGCCAGGCCGGTTGGAACCTCTCGGATCGTCGCGGCCTGCGCGTTGCGGTGCGCTGGCAGCCGATTGACGGTCTGACCAACGATTTCTCCTATGACGTTTCGCATACCGAAACGACGCCATTCTACAGCCAGCTGCTCAACTACAACCCCAACAATTGCCCGAGCGGTGGCACCACAGCAGCACCGATTCCAGCATCGACCGCACCGAATTGCTTCCTGCCGGGCACCGCCTACACGGGTTTGCAGGGCAATATTCGTCCGATCATGCCGGGTGTGACCATTCAAGGCGACAAGCGGATGAAGGTTGCCGATATCGGCGTGCCGCAGCAGCCGAGCATCGATAACACCTACGGTTACACCAACGTTTTCAAGTACAAGGTCACGCCGGACCTCGAACTGCGCTCGATCACCTCATGGCGCGGTGTGGATTCCGAGCAATGGGATAACGCCGGTGGCGCGCATCGTCCGCCCGTCGTCGCCCCGGGATGCACCGGCACCGGTTGCAATTTCAGCCGCTACAGCCTCGCCAACCTGTACCAGAACCAGTTCAGCCAGGAACTGCAGGCCGTCGGCAACTTTGGCCCGGTCGATTATGTCGCTGGCCTTTACTATTTCATCGAAAATGTCCGCGATGACGCAGCGACGCCAAACTCGATGGCGATCAGCGGCTACACCACCGCCGGCCAGACCAGCGGGTACCGTTTCGTGGTTCTCGATCCGTGCATTGGCTCGGGTGGCTTTGGTTCGCAGCCCGGCTGCCGCTCGATCGACCGTGCATCGCAGGTGCGGTCGCGCAGCTATGCCGCTTATGGTCAGGCGACATGGCATGCCACCGACGAACTGAGCGTCATCGTTGGCGGCCGCTACACCACCGACAAGAAGTTCGGCGAACTGCTGTATTCGCGCAACATCAACTATCGCGACAATCCTGCGATTGCGGCAGCCAATGGCTATACACCGCTGGATGAGACCTGGAACCGCTTCAATCCGATGGCGACCGTTGCCTACCAGGCCAATGACGACGTCTATGTTTATGCGAAATATGCGACGGGTTACCGCGCCGGTGGTGCGAGCTCGCGCACGTCCAACTACCAGGCCTTCGATCCGGAAGACGTGAAGTCCTATGAAGTCGGTCTGCGCACCGATCTGTTCGACGATCACGCCCGGTTCAATATCACCGGCTACATCATGGACCGCAAGGACAGCCAGGTCGACATCAGCTCGGTGCAGTTCACCGCGACGGGGAGCTTCAATAACCTGGTGACCATCAACGCGCCCGGCAACACCAAGATCCGCGGTATCGAAGCTGACCTGACCATTCGTCCGATGGACGGCCTGACGATCAACGCGCAGTACGCTTACACCTACACCAACATTCCGCTGGTCAACATCATCACCTCTTCGGTGAGCGGTAACCCGCCGGTTGTCACAACGACCAACGTCCCGCAGCAGTTCTACATCGTCTATACGCCGCGCAACGCTGCAAGTGGCGCGATCGATTATGTGCTGCCGGTCGGCAGCGCCGATACGGCGCTGCGTTTCCACCTTGACGCCGCTTATTCACAGGCAACCCAGGCGTTCGATCAGTTCGCGACCAAGAACGACGCGTCGTTCATCGTCAATGGCCGGATCTCGCTCACCGAGATCAAGATGGGTGACGGTGGCCAGAAGCTGAACGTCAGCCTGTGGGGCCGCAACCTGTTCGATACCCACGTCCTGTTCCGTCGTGACCCATCGAACAGCCTGCCCGCCAGCCCGACAACCAACGTGCTTGTTGGCAACGTCGGCAATACGCTCGGCGATTATGGCAACTTCAACCAGCAGCGCACCTTCGGCATCGAAGGCACGGTGCACTTCTAAACGTCGCTTGCAGCAACAGCAGGGGCCCGGTCGCGCAAGCGGTCGGGCCCTGGTTGTGTCCGCCGCTATCGGGTGATCGCCGCAGTCACCGCGCGCGCCACATCGGCCAACGCTGCCTCATGCGTCGCCGCCGATGCCCGGCCGCCGTTCAGAAAGGCGGCGATGATAACCGGCGGGCGCCCTGGCGGCCAGACGATGGCGATATCGTTGACGCTGTTGTCGCCGCCGGTGCCGGTCTTGTCGCCGACCCGCCAGCCCTTGGGCAGGCCGGCGCGCAGCCGCGCATCGCCGGTGGTGTTGGCAACCACCCAGTCGGTCAGTGTCGCCCGGCTGGCGGGCGTCAGCGCGTTCCCGAGCAGCAGTCGTTGCCAGATTGCCGCCACCGCGTCGGGGCTGGTTGTGTCGCGCGGATCGCCGGGCAGCCCCTCGCTCATCATCACTTCATAGCGATCGAGCCGGGTGACGCGATCGCCATTAGCGCGCACCCATCGGGTGAAGCCTTCGGGACCACCCATCGTCGCGAGCAACAGGTTGGCGGCCCCGTTGTCGCTGGTCGTCACCGTTGCCCGGGCTAGCTCGGCAATGGTGGCGGAGCTGCCGACGCGCGTTTTGGAAAAGGGTGAATGCCCGACGATGTCGTCCGGCTTGATCGCAATGGCCCGGTCCAGCCGTTCCTGCCCGGCATCGGCGCGCATCAGCATGGCGGCGGCGAGCTGCATCTTGAAGGTGCTGGCCATGGGAAAACGCTCGCTGCCGCGATGGCTGAAGCGTTGGCCGGTCGCCGTATCGATCACGGTCAAGCCAAGGCGGCCGCCGGTTGCGGCCTCCGCAGCGGCAACGGCGCCTTCGAGCCGAAGCGGTGATGGCCCGGCAGCAGCCACGGCTCCGCCAGCAAAGAGCGCGGGAACGGCGGCGAGAAGCGAGCGGCGATCGATCATGTCAAAAGCATAGTTGCAGCCCTGCGGTGATGGCAACAAGGTGTCACTTGGAGGCGGCATGATCGATTATCAAAACAAGGTGGTGCTCGTTACCGGCGCGGCGTCGGGCATTGGCCGGGCGCTGGCCGTGGCGATGGCGGCACGCGGCGCGCGGGTGATTGCCGCCGATATCGATGGCGACGGGGCCGCCGAAACCGCGCGGCTGACCGGCGGCGACGCGTTGACGGTCGATCTGGCGCAACCGGGTGCTGCAACGGCGCTGATCGATCGCGCCTATGGTCTTGCCGGGCGCATCGATCTGATCGCGTCAAATGCCGGCATGGGCAGCGGGCCGGGACCGAAGCGGCTGTTGAAGGCCGAT
>JAAFIT010000393.1 GCA_013298745.1 Sphingomonadales bacterium | reverse complement strand
ATTGGCCGGCGTCGGCACGACGGTCGATCTGCCGAACGCCCTGTACACCAACACCATCGGCGCGCCCGAGCTGATCACCGTATGGACCGACCCGGATTTCGATCCGCGGCAGCGGGCTTTCTATTATGGCCGGGTCATCGAGATCCCGACACCGCGTTGGACGGCCTTTGACGCGGCGCGATACGGCATCAAGCCCAATCCCGGCACGCGCATGGTCATCCAGGAACGCGCCTTTACCAGCCCGATCTGGTATTCGCCGGCCTGACGCGGCTGGGCAAGGCCGGCATCAGACGGCGTTTTGCGCGAGACATGCCGTAAGCCCGTGACGTCCGCGTCGCAGTCGATTAGGACGGGGGCAAGATGAACCTTTATCCTCGTTTCGCCGCCCATGTTGCCGATGCCCTCGCCAGTTTGATGGCGGAGGGCGACCTGCCAGCGGGGCTTGATACCAGCGCCGTGGCGGTGGAGCCGCCGCGCGACGCAAGCCATGGCGACCTTGCCACCAACGCCGCGATGGTGCTCGCCAAACCGGCGGGCATGAAGCCGCGCGATATCGCCGTCATGCTGGCGCTGAAGCTCAACCGCCTGCCCGAAGTCGCCGAGGCAGAAGTCGCAGGGCCAGGGTTCCTCAACCTGCGGCTGACGCCCGATGTCTGGCGCGATGAGATCACCAAGATCACAACGGCGGGCAGCGACTATGGCCGCTCGACCATGGGCACGGGTAACCGCGTAAACGTCGAATATGTCAGCGCCAACCCGACGGGGCCGATGCACATGGGGCATTGCCGCGGCGCTGTCGTCGGCGATGCGCTGGCGGCGACGCTCGAATACGCCGGTTTCGACGTGACGCGCGAATATTACATCAACGACGCCGGCGGCCAGGTCGATACCCTCGCGCGCTCGGCGCACTTGCGCTATCGCGAGGCGCTCGGCGAAACGATCGAGATCCCCGAAGGCTTTTACCCCGGTGATTATCTGGTGCCGGTGGGTGAAGCGCTCGCCGCCGAATTCGGCCCGGCTTATGTCGGCGCGCCGGAAGCCGATTGGCTCAAGCTGTTCCGCACCCGCACTGTCGCGTTGATGATGGATCGCATCCGTGCCGATCTGCTGCTGCTTGGCATCAAGCAGGATGTGTTCTTTTCCGAAGCGTCATTAGGCGCGCGGGTGCAGGAAGCGCTTGATGCGCTCACCGCCAAGGGCCTGATCTATGAAGGCGTCCTCGAAGCGCCGAAGGGCGAAGCTGCGGAGGATTGGGAGCCGCGCCCGCAGACCTTGTTCAAATCGAGCCAGTTCGGCGACGACAGCGACCGCGCGATGAAGAAATCCGACGGCAGCTGGACCTATTTCGCCGGCGACGTCGCTTACCATTGGGACAAGCTCGAGCGCGGCTTTGACGCACTGGTCAATCTGTTCGGCGCCGATCACGGCGGCTATGTGAAGCGCATGACTGCGGCGGTGCGGGCGTTGAGCGATGGCAAGGTGCCGCTCGACATCAAGATCGTCCAGATGGTCAAGCTGCTGCGCGCTGGCGAACCGGTGAAGATGTCGAAGCGCTCGGGCAATTTCGTCACGCTGGCGGATGTGGTGGAAGAGGTCGGCAAGGATGTCGTGCGCTTCATCATGCTGACCAAGCGCAGCGATTCGCAGCTCGATTTCGATTTCGCCAAGGTCGTCGAACAGTCGCGCGAGAACCCGGTGTTCTATGTGCAATATGCCCATGCCCGCATCGCATCACTGGGCCGCAAGGCGGTTGAGGCGGGGATCGATCTTCCCGCTCCTGACCTGTCGCTGCTCGATGATGCCGATCTGGCGGTGATGAAGACGGCGGCGCTGTGGCCGCGCATCGTCGAACAGGCGGCGGCAACGCGTGAGCCACACCGCATCGCCTTTTACCTCGGCGATCTGGCGGCGGCGTTTCACAGCCAGTGGAACATGGGCAATGACGATTCCGCGCGGCGCTTCGTGCGCGCCGATGCCCCGGCCCTTACGTCCGCACGGCTGGCGCTCGCCGGCGCGGTTGGCCAGGTCATCCGCAATGGCCTTGCCGCGATGGGCGTCGAAGCCGCCGACGAGCTGCACTGATGGCGCGGCGGGACCTTGATGATGACGCGCCCTGGCTCGCCGAAGCGGCACCGACGCCGCGGACCGAGGTCAGCCGGCGGTCGCTGTTCTGGACGGTGTTCATCGTGCTGGTGCTCGCCACCATCGCGGCCGTGGGTCTGGTGCTGCTGATTTCGAAAAAGGATGGCGGCTCGACGCAAGGTTATATGAACGCCGAACAGGCGCCGGTGATCACCGCCGAGCCGGGGCCGTTCAAGGTGAAGCCCGCCAATCCCTCCGGCATGGTCATCGAGGGCCTCGATGGCACGATGTACACCGCCGGCGAAGGCATTGATCAGGGCAGCGCCATCGATCCGTCGCTGGCGCCCGAGGCGCCCCTCCCGCGTCCCGGCACCGTCACCGGCCCGCCGCGCGAGTTGGTGCCCGAGCCGATGGACGAACCGATCGTGACGCCACCCGCAACCGTGCCGGCAAATGTGCAGCGTCCAGCGCCAGCAGCGGCACCAGTTGCGACCCCGGCACCCAAGCCGGCGGCACCCGCCAAACCGCTGGTTGCCGTGCCGCCACCCGCAGCACCCGCATCCAAGCCTGCCGAGTCCAAACCCGCTGATGCCAAACCTGCCGCCAAATCCGGCAGCGTCCAGCTCGGCGCCTTTTCGAGCGAGGAAAAGGCCAATGCCGTCTGGGCCGGCCTTGCCGGCAAGCACGGCCTGTCGGGCAAGCGCATCATCGCCGTCGAAAGTGGTGGCAAGACTCTCTATCGCCTGCGCGCTGCCAGTGGCGATCCAGCGGCCACCTGTGCGAAGTTGAAGGCCGCGGGCGACGCCTGCGCCATTGTGGAGTAACGCGTGCAACCGACCTTTCTCGGCCTCGAAGGGCTGGTGCTCACCCCCGCCGAGCGCGATTTGTTCAAGGCCGCGGACCCGGCCGGCTATATCCTGTTCAAACGCAATATCGACAGCCCGGAACAGGTGCGCGCGCTCACCGCCAGCCTGACCGATCTCGCCGGCCGGGCGCTGCCGATCCTCATCGATCAGGAAGGTGGCCGTGTCGCCCGGCTGCGGCCGCCGCACTGGCCCGAATATCCCGCCGGCGAACGCTTCGATCAGCTTTATGACAAGGCGCCGGTGACGGCGATGGAGGCGGCGCGCCTCAATGCGCTGGCGCTGGCGGCGATGTTGCGCGATCTCGGCATCACCGTCGATTGCCTG
>JAAFIT010000391.1:1715-3273 GCA_013298745.1 Sphingomonadales bacterium | reverse complement strand
GACGGAATTGCCGAATCCAGTCTGGCTGACATCTGGGAGGCGGCGGCCGTTTCCGGAGCGCTTCCCGATGCTGTTCCTGGATGGGACCGGGTGCGCCATGTGCTAACGCTTGCGCCGCGCCAGCTGCCGTTGCCGGCGACTGCTGGGGAGGCTGTGTATGGTGCTGCCAGCCGGCGCGGCGCCGTCACCGATCGGTTCGGAAACCTGTATTTCGTCAGCGAAGATCGCCAGGCGCTGCGGATCGAAGCGGCGGGCAATGGCGAAACGGCTACTGCCTTCTGGCCCGACAGCCGCGAGGTTCCGGTGCCGCGCAATCGGACCTTCCGTGACGCCGCGCCCGCTTCGGCGACGCCACGCTGGCTTGGTCCGCTGACCATTACCACCCAGGATTTTCTGATTGCCATTTTTGGTGTGGCAACGGGGCGTGCCGACGGCGTGCTGCGGTTCGATCTGATTGGCGGTGGCGCGCCGGAAATATTGTTGTTCCCGAGTGGTTTCCAACCCGATGTTGCCGATGTAGTCGCGGATGGCTGCGGCGGTCTGTGGCTGCTCGATCGCGGCGACGGCTTGGCACCCGCGTCGTTGTTCAGGCTCGATGACCGCGCAGCGCCCGCCAGCATTGGCCCTGATGTCGAAGTGCCGACGTTGTTTCAGCCATCGACTGGTGATCCGCATGTCGTCGCCCGGCCGACTGCGATCGCCGGTATCCAATTGACGATGATGTCAACTCCCGAAGCGCTGGTGGCAATCTGTGATATGGTCATCCTGCTTGATGCGGCGGCGACCGGTTCGGCGCGACTGTTCGCGCTTGATCCCGGGGCTAGTGCTGTTCGGCTACTGGGGCCAGCACCCGGGCCGGCCTTTGCATTTGCCGGGCGACCCGATGGCGACACAGCAGCAGAGCTGTTGCTGGCGACACCCAATGGCAACCAGGCATGGCGGGTGCGGCTCGACCGGATCGATGGTCTTTGGCAAGCGCGTGGCGAGGCCGATGTGGTGCCGCTGCGCCGCTTTGGCGGGCGGGCGCTGGTCCGGCGTGGTGATGCCATCGTCTATGACACGGGCCCCACGCCGCTGTGGGTGCCGGCCGTGGCGCAGCGCCGGCTGCTGCATGCGACCGAGGCACAGTTGATGACGCCGCTGCTCGATGCGAACGAGCCGCAATGCGTTTGGGATCGGTTGCGCTTCGATGCCTGCATCCCGCCCGGAACGGCAATTTTGATCGAAGCGCGCGCCACCGATGATGCCGATGATCTGGCGCCCGGTGAGGCTGGCTGGCAGGCGCAGCCATTGCCTTATCTTAACCGCGATGGCGGCGAACTGCCGGGCAAGGGCCGGGCGGCGATGGCGGCAACCGATGCAACCGCCGGACGCGGTTGCTGGGATCTGCTGTTGCAGGGGATGGTCGGCCGCTATCTGCAATTGCGCATCACGTTGTCGGGCGATGGACGCTTCAGCCCGCATATCCGGGCGCTCCGGGCCTGGTATCCGCGCGTTTCGTGGTCACGCTTCCTGCCGGCGATCTATCGCGAACAGCCCGGCCCTAGATCGGAAGAGC
>JAAFIT010000391.1:0-1705 GCA_013298745.1 Sphingomonadales bacterium | reverse complement strand
TACCGCGCCAACCGAAAGCCTTGCGTGGTTAGCAGGCTGGTACGATACCGCGCTCGATCCGGCGTGGGACGAGGATCGCCGCCGGCTGTTCATCGCCCATGCCGCGGCCTTTTTCGGTTGGCGCGGCACGCTGCGCGGACTGGGGCTGACGTTGCGATTGGCGTTTGATCCCAAACTGTCGGCACGCGACTTCGATTTCAGCCAGGCCGAATGCCACTGCCCCGGCGGGATCCGCATTATCGAGAATTATCGTGTCCGTCGCAGTGGCCATGGCTGGGCTGCAACAACCACGCTCGATGCCGTGCCGCAGCAGCGCAGCCTGGCAGACCGCTGGCAGCCCGACGAAGGTGCTGCTGGGCTGATCGAACGCTGGGCGCGTGCGACGGGGGCTGTTGCCGCCACCGCACAACAACGCCGCGCCGGCTTTGATCTTGGCGACGACCGCGGTGATCCGGCGCTCTGGGCGCAATTCACCTCTGAACAGTTCGGCTTTGTCCCGGCTGCCGGGGCTTCGGAGAGATCACGTTGGCAGGCATATGCTGCATCCCTGGGACTTGCTGTGACCGATCAACCGCAGGGCGAGGTGCAGGCCACGCTTGCTTCCGCCTGGGCAGGCTATGTCGCCCTGCCGTCGCGCCTGCGGTCGCAATGGCAGGGCTTTCTTGGCGCGCGCTATCGCAGCATCGGTCGCTTGAATGGCGCCTGGGGCAGCAACTGGGCCGATTTTGGCGAGGTGCCGATCCCGGATCATCTGCCGGACAGCCCGGTTGCCAGTCAGGACTGGCTCGTTTTTGAAGGCCAGGTGCTGCCGATGGATGCGGCGGCGCATCGCTTCACCGTGCTGTTGCCGCGCACTCGCACCGACAATGATCCCGCCGCTGATGCGGCCGATCTGGCGCTCGCCAGCCGGATCGTGGCGCTGGAGAAGCCGGCGCACACGATTTTCGACATTCGTTTCTATTGGGCGATGAACCGCATCGGCGAGGCCCGGCTGGGGCTGGACAGCCAGATCGGCGCCGGCAGCCGGGCGCCGGAACTGGTGCCGCCGACGGTGCTGGGTCGCGCCTGGCTGGGTGCCGGCTTTGTCGGTGGCCCGCAGTCTTCACCGCCGGCCACCGCCAGCACGCTTCGCCGGCAACAGCTATGCTGATGTTTTTGTTCCGACCCTTGGGGGAGGCCCGTCATGGGATGTTGTAGCCCGTTCACTGCGGTTGTCGGCAGTGCCGTCGCCGATCCATCGCGGCATGTGAACTTCACCAACGGCATGATCCTGGGTGCCGATGATTACACTCAGGAGTTTGCCTATCACGCGGCGCGTGACCAATGGATCACCCGTGAAGCGCTGGGCTATGGCACGCTCTCCGGGCTCGCTGTCGATGTCGAGCCGGATGGCGCCAACGGGCCGCGCGTCAAGGTCTCGCCGGGCAGCGCGGCGGCGCCGAGCGGCCAGTTGATCTGTGTCGGGCGCGAACAGTGCGGGTCGCTGAATGCCTGGCTTGCAGACCCCGAGACGGCCGCCAAGGTGACGGCGCTCGCGGCCGGGTTGACGCCGCCGACAGCCATCGAGCTGACACTTTATCTGACGCTCTGCTACCGCGATTGCGCCGTGGCGCCGGTGCCGATCCCCGGCGAGCCGTGCCGCAGCGCCGAGGAATTGATGCGCCCGTCGCGCATTGCCGATGATTACACACTGAATTTCAGTTTC
>JAAFIT010000392.1 GCA_013298745.1 Sphingomonadales bacterium | reverse complement strand
AGATCTCGCTCTGCAGCGTGTCGCGCTTGACCCAGTCGCGCACCAGCTGCGCCTTGGCCTGATCGGCTTCGGCATCGCTGGCGGCCTCGACCGTGATCGGCAACTGGCTGACCTGGCGCTTGCGGGTGCCGAGGACCGACGCATAGTGCGGATCCTTCTCCTCCATCGCCTCGGCGAGTTCGAGATATTCGATGGCGTTGCCGTCCTCGGCGCTGCGCAGGATATCGACCAGCCGCGACGGATCAAGGCCATCGGCCGGGTGCCCGGTGAGCACCGACCGCGCCGACATCATTGACGCGGCGGCGATCTCGGTTTCAAGCACCCGCTTCCAGGGCGTGCCATCAGCTTTGACGAGAGGGAGAGCCATCGGTCAGTCCTTCAAAAAGTCGAACGGCGGCCGCCGCCGGCGCCGCGATCGTCGCCGCTGTGATCGGGGCGCATCTTCAGCCGCTGACGGCCGCCACCACCTGGCACGCCGGCGCCGGCCGGCTTGACGGCGCGATAGTCATATTCGCCACCGCCCAGATCGGCGGCGCGGCTTGCCAGCGCGCCTGCCCAGAAGCGGTCGGCGTGGACCTTGCCATCGGGATCATCGGCGATGCGCACGCCGCCGCCGCTCGTCGGCAGCTTCTTGATGGCGAGCAGATCGGCGCGCAGCACCGGATCACTGGGGATGCGGATGCGCAGCTCTTCGAAACGCTTAGCAAGGCCGGTGGCGAGATCGAGCCGGTTTTGCCCGGCGAGGAACTGCCCCTGCACCCGCGACGCGCCATAGCGGCGGACGGCTTCCTCGACCGGCTGTTCACCCATGCCGCCCTGGTCCAGCCAATAGGCGACCATCCGGCGGTTCTTCACCATCCAGTCGGCGGCGTCGGATTGCTCCAGGAACGACCGGCCGGTTTGCTCCCAGCGATCGCGCAGCCACAGCACATCGCCGACCTGCTCCATCCCCCAGATGATCTGGCCGTCGTTGCGGCGTGCGACGTCGCGGCCCATGTAATAGAGGCCGCCATTGTAAAGCTCGGGCTTTGCCGCATCGTCGGACTGGCAGAGCAGCAGGCTTTCCAGCTTGATCAGCGAGCCGCCCGACAGCTTGGGGATGACGTCCAGTTCCTCGCCGGCGTTCTCGCCATAGAAGCCGCGGATCTCGGCGATCCATTCGTCCTTTGGCAGCACCGGGATCCCGCGCACTTCGGCGATCAGGGCGATCCGCTCGTAAAGACCGCCGGCCAGCGCGTCGTCAAAGGTGACGCGGATGACGACGCCCTTCTTTTTGCCGCCCCGGATCTCGTCGATCAGCTGGTTGAACGGGTTCATCACGCCATCATGGGTCGAGACGATGATGACCTTGCCGCCCCAGATCAGCAGCGCCATTGCCGCCTTCAGCTTTTCCTCGAGCTGCGAATGGAACGCGGCTTCGTCGATGATGACAACGCCCTGCTTGCCGCGGAACGCGCGCGGCACGGAGGACAGCGCCATGATCTTGAAGCCGCTGCCGAAGTCGATGCGGAAGGCTTTGATCCCCCGGCTGCTGCCATCTTCCGCAACGTCCTCGAACACCGTCTCGCCGACGCGGCTGGCGGCGAGGCCATAGGCTTTGGCGAAGGTGGCGCAATCGTCGATGAACTCGCGCGCCATGTCCTGCTCATACCCCATGTAGAACACGTCATCACCGCCGGCCTGGACGGCGGCAGCGGCGACAAGCGCGGCATAGGAAGCAATTCCCCAGGTGAAGCCGATCCGGCGGCTTTTCTCGATAACGATCAGCCCGGTCGACGCGCGCAGCTTGGCGATCGCCGACTGCTGATAGATCAGCAGCAGCTTGCCGGCCGGCAGCCGCTCGGCAAGAATCGCCGACGCCTGGGCATCAGCGCTCCGCTCGCCGCGGTTGATGTCGGTGGGCAGGACGGTGGTCATCGGCGGCGCGCGTTCCACGCGTTGCGCGCTTCGACGCGGGCACGGGCACCGGTACGGCCCTTCGTCTTGCGGCTCGGCTCAGGTGCCCGGCATGGCTCCTTGGCGAACAGGCTTTTGCCGCCGCGCCGAGCGCGTTCGAGGTAACCCAGTTGATAGGGTTGCGGCGTCATAAAGGGCGCTACCGACATCGTGTCGAGATCAGTAAATGCGCCGCGCGCCAGCGCCGCGAGTGCCAGCGTGACCGGTGAAAGGCCGAAAACAGATGCAGTCATTTCACAAACTCCCTTGCATCATCGACAACGCGCACCGGCGCATCGCGCTTCGAAAGCCGGGTCGCCACGCGCTCGGCTTCAGGCCGGGTGTCGAACGGCCCGGCGACGCGCAGCCAGTGCAGCACGCCAAGGCCGGATTTGACCTGCTGTTCGACGGCGAACCTCACGACGGCTGACCTTCCGGCGCCAGCTCGACGACGCGCCATTCGCGGTTGCGCGGGCAGAGGTGCTCGCAATCGGTCGCCGCCGCCTCGCGGGTTGTGTAGCCGCCGGCGACGACGGTCCAGCGCTCTTCGCCGAGGCCGACGATGCTCTTCTCTTCGATGCGCCAGGTCTTCACGCGCCGCCTTCCCGATAGGCTTCATCGATCACCGCCGCCGCGCAGGTCGCGGCCTGACTGCGATCGAAGCCGCAGGTGATGCCACCAGCGACCATCACGGCGGCGCCGGCCAGCGCCATTTCCTGCGGCCGGTTGGCGGCGGCGCAGGCGGCGAGCAGCAGCTCGGCCATGGCCGTCCAAAGATCGATGGCGCGTGCCGGCACTTCGACCGCGTCGCTGCCGGTCACGGTGCCACTGGCGGCGATCGCGGCGAGATGCGCTTCGGCATCCGCCCAATCAGTCGGCCCGGCGAGCAGCACGCTGAAGGTGCGACCATCGACCGTGTAATCGACGACGAACGGCGGGTTGCGCTCTTCGATCATGCCGCCACCCCCAGCACTGCGTGGTAAATCGCGTCGACCGTGTCCTTGGACAGGCCGGCCGCCTGTGCCGCGCCCTTGGCGGTTTCGGCCGATTCCTTCTTCTGTTCGGCCTTAGCCTTGGTGCGGATATCGGCGAGGCCGCCCTTCGATCCGACCAGGTTCTTCAGCGTGATCGATAGCTGCATCGCTTCCTTCGGATCGAAGGTCACCAGCTCGCCGGTGTCAGCCTCCGCGGTCATCAGGCGGATGATCGCGCTTTCCAGCAGCTCGATGCCGAGCTGCGTGACCTTGCCGTCCTGGCCGGGCTCGACAGCCTCGGTCAGCACCTTTGCGGTCTCACGAGTGCGCCGCAGATCACGGCTGATCTCGTCGAGCGTCTTGG
>JAAFIT010000390.1 GCA_013298745.1 Sphingomonadales bacterium | reverse complement strand
CACCGCGACGCGCTTGCCTTCGCGGTTGTTGAGGATGTGATTGAGCAAGGTGGTCTTGCCGGCGCCCAGGAAGCCCGACAGCACGGTGACGGGCAGGCGCGTGTCTTCAACGTCGATCATTGTCATCCTCGGAAGCGGCCGGAAAACGGCTCGTTGATGGTCAGGACCAGCCGGATTTCGCCGGTCCCAGCAATGGGTGGTGAACGATGCAGGATGGGCCGCGCACCAGGCAGCAGCACGCCGGCAAAAATCCCTGTGGCGAAGCGCGGGATCGCTGTCAGCCAATGGTCGGGAACGACCTCGCGTTCATCGCCCAAGGGCGCTTCATGGTCGCGCGCCAGCCACTGGGTGCCGGGTCCGCGATAGGTGCAGACCAGCCGGTGCGCGACATAATCATGATGCAGCTTGCGGCAGGCATTGTCGCGAACCACCTCCAGCTTCAGCCCGAGATGCGTGGTGCCAGTCACATCGGCAAAGCGCCTGGCCTGAACAGCAATATCGGCAACGATCCAGGCCTGTGCCGGCAACAGGCCAGGCGTCCGTGACAATGTGCAGAGCCATTCTGCAACCAGCGCCACCGGTCCTTCGATGCGGAAGTTCGGCAGGCGATCGACGGCAAGCATGTCGATCGCCTGTTCGATTCCCGGCACCGGCGCGGCGGTGATGATCATCAAGCCAAGGTGGCCGATTTCGGTATCCGACCCTGCGGCGCGACGTTGAAATGCGCTGCTGGAACCGTCGGCGGGCGCAGCAATAGCTGTGAAACTTGTATCGTCGAGCGTCATCATGGGTTGAACATTATGATATAATGTCTCATCTGACAACCGAGTGCTTGGAAATCAGGATCATGCTCCCTGTGTCAGATCATCCGCCGCCACTTGTCGACGGGATCGCCGTATCGGCATCGCTGCTGTGCCTTGCACATTGCTTGGCGCTGCCGCTGCTCGCCGCCAGCCTGCCGGCGCTCGGGATGTTCGTCGCCCATTCGCTGCTGGTTCACGCGTTGCTGTTGATCCTGGCCGTCCCGCTCGGGATCTGGGCACTGGCGCGCGGGCGGCCTCGCGCCGGGTGGTGGCCCTTGGCGCTCGGGCTTTTGGGCTTTTCCCTGATGGGCGCGGCCTTGCTGTCAGCGCCCCTCGGCGAACGCTGGCTGACAGTTGCGGGGGTCAGCCTCGTCGCCATTGCGCATTGGGGCAACTGGCGTGCTCGTCTGCGCCTCGCCGCTTGTCAGACTTCGGAGGCGTCGAGCATCCTGTAGAAAATGCCCTGTTCGTCGGCACCGCCAAGTGTCAGCGTGCCCTCGATGGTGCGGACGTTGTAATCCATGGCGATAGGGGTGGCGACCTTGACCTCGATGAACTGGGTCGGCGCCGGGTTGAGGTGGAACGGGCAATCGGGCGGATAGGCGAGCAGCACGAAATGCGTCTGCTTGGCGCCCTTGCCGAGCGGCAGCATGTAGCCGTTGACCTTGATGCGCTTGCCAGCCAGCGCCTTGACCGGCGCCGGGAACAGCGGTTTCGACCGGATCAGCTGGTTTTCGTCGAGCCGGGTCGTCTCCTTGGTCGATTCGAGCAGCGACCATGGGATGCCTCCGGGCGGCGTCAGCGCCGGCTTCCAGACGCTTTCGCTGGGCTTCAGCGGCTTTGCCGGCTGCGCCTGCATGGCAACGCCCGGCACCGCCAGCGCGAGGACAGCGGCGAGAATGAGCGGTCGGACGGTCATCGGTCGGGCCTTTCTAACGGGCTTCGGCAAGGGTTTCGGCGATATCGGCATTGAAGACACGCAGCGCTGGGATCAGGGCGGCAATGGCACCGATCGCCAGCGCGGCGAGAACGATCCAGACCTCCGCGGGCTCGAAGTGCAGCGCCGACAGTCCCATCTGGCGCAGTTCTTCGAACAAGGCCGCAGCGACGCCAATGGCGGCGTGCCCCAAGACAACGCCCAGAAGCGCACCGGCTGCCGCGAGAATCAGACCCTCGGCAATGATCTGGCCGACGATGCCTGCCCGGCTGGCGCCGATCACGCGCAGCATCGCCATGTCGCCCTCGCGCTGGCGCAGCGCAGTCAGCAACGCAACGAAGATCGACAGCCCGGCGGTGAGCATGAGCAGCACGGCAAAGGCCCGGACGGCATCGATGCCGATGCCGACCAATGCCAGCAGGCGGCTGACCTCGACAGCGGGAACCGCCGCCTGCAACTGCGTCTGGCGGTTGATGAAATTGGGCAGTTGTACCGCCGCCAGCGGCGAGGCGAAGCGCACCAGCAAGGCGGTGACTTCGGGTTCCAGGTCGCCCTGAACGGCGGCATCGTGCGCTGTCGCCTCATGATCATGGTCGGCTTCGTCATGCTCGTCGTGCGCATCGTGCGCGATGCCATGCACGTCCCAGACGCTTTCGATGCGGGTCAGGATCAGGCGATCGATCACTGTCCCTGTCGGCGCCAGCCGACCGGTCACGATAAACGGCGTTTCGTCATGCTTGCTCGCCTTGTCGCCATCACCCATGCCATGGCTGCCGACGAACCGCTGCCCGAGCGTCGCACCGGTGCGGGCGGCGACCTCCGATCCGATCACCACTTCAAAAGGTTTGGCAAACATCCGGCCGTCCGCCAGCTTTGCCTGATAAAGCGCTGGATAACCCGGCTCGGTGCCGACGATACGGAAGCTGCGGAAACTGTCGCCGAGCGCCAGCGGGATGACTTCGGCGACCGTCGGCTGCTTGCGGAGCATGGTCAGGGTGTCGAGCGGGATGTTCCCGGTCGGCACATCGACATGATAGATGCTCGACAGGATCAGTTGCAACGGCGAACCCTTGGCCCCGACGACCATATCGATGCCTTCAGCATCTTTCTCGAACCGCCCTTCAAGCTGCGCCGAGAACAACAGCAGGATGACCAAAGTCGCCACGCCCAACGCCAGCAACAGGACATTGAGCCCCGTGTTGAGCGCCCGGTCTCGCAGATAGGCGAACGAAAGCCCCGACAGCGTCATGCCGCAGCCTGCAGCGGTGGCGACACCAAATTCAGCCGATTGGCAAAACGGTGCGCGATCCGGCCATCATGCGTTGCGACCAGCAAGGTTGCCCCTGTCGTCTCGACAGTTTCGAACAACAGATCGATCATCGCCTTGGCATTGGCATCATCGAGCGCCGAGGTCGGTTCATCGGCAACAACCAGACGCGGCCGGGTGATGAGCGCGCGCGCGATGGCGGCGCGCTGGCCTTCGCCCTGGCTCAAGGCGCGCGGCTTGGCATCGGCGCGGTGTGTCAGCCCGACGCGCGCGA
>JAAFIT010000039.1 GCA_013298745.1 Sphingomonadales bacterium | reverse complement strand
GCCACCAACTGCCCTTGGTTTCCTTGGCGGTGGCGACAAAGTCATCGAAGCGCTCGGGCAGCGTCTCGCTCGTCCAATATTGATATTTGTTCGCCGACGGCGGGTTGACGACGCCGGCGATATGGCCGGAGCCGGCGAGCACGAAGCGCTTTTCACCGGTGAACTGGTTGGTGAGTTTATACGCCGATCGCGCCGGGGCGATGTGATCTTCCTTGCCGCCCTGGATATAGGATGGCGTGGCCACCTTGGTAAGATCAACGGGCACGCCGAGCACGGTAATGCCGCCAGGCTTGACCAGCAGATTGTCGCGATAAATGTCGGTCAGATAGCTCCGATGCCACAGCGCCGGGACATTGGTGGCATCGCTGTTCCAATACAGCAGATCGAACGGCATATAATCCTTGCCGATCATGTAGTTGTTGACGACGTAGTTCCAGATCAGATCATTCGATCGCAGCATGTTGAAGGTCATCGCCATGTTGCGGCCATCGAGCCAGGGCTGCTCCGCCGTCAGCTTGTCGAGCGTGTCGAGGGTTGCCGGATCGACAAAGACCGCGAGTTCGCCGCATTCGCTCATATCGACCTGCGCCGTGAAGAATGTTGCGGACCGGACCTTCTCGGCTTCCCCCCGCGCGGCCAGCACAGCCAGCGTCGCGGCAAGCGTGGTGCCGGCAACGCAATAGCCGATGGTGTGAGCGCTGGTCGTGCCGCAGATATCGAGGACGGTATCGAGCGCCGTCAGCTGGCCTTCGCCGACATAATTGTCGAGCGTCACATCGGCGAGCGTTTCATCGGCGTTCTTCCACGAGGTGACGAAGACCGTCAGCCCCTGCTCCACCGCCCAGCGGATGAAGCTCTTCTCCGCCGTCAGGTCGAGGATGTAGAATTTGTTGATCCATGGCGGGAAGATCAGCAGCGGAATCTCGTGCACCTTTGCCGTTGTCGGGCTGTACTGGATCAACTGGAACAGGCGGTTTTCGAACACCACCTTGCCCGGCGTGATGGCGACATTGCGGCCGACTTCAAAGGCATCCTCGTCGGTCATCTTCATGCGACCGGCGGCCATGTCCTCCATCATGTGCTCCAACCCTTTCAACAGGTTGGCGCCACCGGTTTCGGCTGTTGTCTTGAGCACTTCGGGGTTGGTCAGCGCGAAGTTCGATGGCGACATGGCATCGACGAACTGCTTGATGAAGAACTGCGCCCGGCTTTTCTCGTGCTCGTCGAGCCCTTCGATGCCTTTGCTGGCTTCGAGCATGTAATTGGAGGCGAGCAGATAGGATTGGCGCAGGAAATCAAAGGCCGGGGCCTCGTTCCAGGCTTCGCCCGCAAAGCGCTTGTCCTTCACCGTCGCCACCGGGCTGGGAGCGGACCCCGGCAGGATGAACGACTGCCATAGCGCCATCGCGTCAGTCATGTAGCGCGTTTGCAGTGCGAAAAGCTTCTGCGGTTCGGCCATTGCCGCGGTCATCGCCAACTGCCAGGTCGCCATGGCGCCGAGCGGATCGAAACTGGGCAAGGCCGTGCCCTGCTCCTTGGCCCAGAACTCCATCATCATCTGCTGGCTGCGACCCGAAATCTCCGTCCACTTCTGGAAGATTTCGAGCGGCTGCGGCTCGGCGGGCGCGTCGGCCATGATACGGTCCCCAATTCGGCTAATTCTGCTGATGTCTATGCATTTGGCATATTGAACCGGCTAGCTGCGAAACACCATCGCTTTCAAACCGCTACGACACGCAAGAATCGCACTTCCAGTCGTCACGCAACAGCGCTATGTACGCCTCCGACCGGGGTTCGATCCGGTAACTACACGGAGATTTTCGATGATCAAGCCGTTGCTCGTTGTCGCTGCCGCGCTGATGGCCGTTCCCGCCGTTGCGCAGGCGCCCGCCGCCGCTGAACGTCCGAAGTGCAGCGCCAAGGTCACCGACGGATGCATTCAGACCGCCGGGCAGGAAGCCCGTGCGATGACCGGGGAACAGGCCGATGCCCGCGACGCCCGCAATGGCGGCAAGTGGACGCCGGATGGCAAGGACAGCGCCGCCGCCGCCAATGCAAAGGCCGCAGCGCGCAAGAAGTAAACCAGCGCAACCGTTTCAATCCAAAATTGGGCGGGGGCGGCAACGCCCTCGCCCTTTTTGTTGGATCTGCAGACCCAAATGGGACGCCCCATCGGAAAGCCCCGTGCCATGAACGACGATTTCTACCGCATCCGCCGCCTGCCGCCTTATGTCATCGCCGAAGTCAACGCGATGCGGGCGGCGGCGCGCGCCCGCGGAGATGACATCATCGATCTCGGCATGGGCAATCCCGATCTGCCGCCGCCGCCGCATGTCATCGAAAAGCTGTGCGAAGTCGCGCGCAAGCCCGATGCCCATGGTTATTCGGCGTCAAAGGGGATCCCCGGCCTGCGCAAGGCCCAAGCCGGCTATTATGGCCGTCGCTTCGGCGTCGATGTCGACCCCGAAAGCGAAGTTGTCGTCACCCTGGGCTCCAAGGAGGGGCTCGCCAACCTCGCCCAGGCGATCACCGCACCGGGTGACGTCGTGCTGGCGCCGAACCCCAGCTACCCCATCCACACCTTCGGCTTCATCATCGCCGGCGCCACTATCCGCAGCGTACCGACAACGCCCGACGAGCGCTATTTCGAAGCGCTTGAGCGCGCAATGAAGTTCACCGTGCCCAAGCCGTCAGTGCTGGTGATGGGCTATCCATCCAACCCCACTGCCGAAACCGTCGATCTTGCCTTTTACGAGCGCGTCGTCGCCTTTGCCAAAAAACATCAGATCTGGGTGCTATCGGATCTGGCCTATTCTGAGCTTTACTTCGACGGCTGCCCAACACCGTCGATCTTGCAGGTTCCGGGCGCCAAGGATGTCGCGATCGAGTTCACCTCGTTATCGAAAACCTATTCGATGGCCGGTTGGCGCATCGGCTTTGCCGTCGGCAACAAGACGCTGATCAGCGCCCTGACCCGGGTCAAATCCTATCTCGATTATGGTGCATTCACGCCGATCCAGGCTGCCGCCGTTGCCGCGATCAACGGCCCGCAGGATATCGTTGAATCAAACCGGCTACTCTATCACCGCCGGCGTGACGTGCTGGTGGAAAGCTTCGGCCGCGCCGGCTGGGAAATTCCGGCACCGCGCGCCAGCATGTTCTGCTGGGCACCGCTGCCGCCGGCGCTCGCCCATCTCGGCAGCCTCGAGTTTTCCAAGCAATTGCTGACCCATGCCGGCGTCGCCGTGGCGCCGGGCGTTGGCTATGGCGAGGACGGCGAAGGCTTTGTCCGCATTGCGATGGTGGAAAATGAGCAGCGCCTGCGCCAGGCAGCGCGCAATGTGAAAAAGTATCTGCAGTCGATGGGCGTCAACACACCATCGGCAAAAGCCGGGTAGGATTGCAGGAGTTTGGTGGGCCCGGAGGGATTCGAACCCCCAACCTAGCCGTTATGAGCGGCCGGCTCTACCGTTGAGCTACAGGCCCGGAAAAGCTCGGGCTTCGGTAGCGCAGCGAGCCGGCACAGGCCACAAAAAAAGGGCCGGGACCGGCAGCTCAAAAGCGCACGGTCCCGGCCCAAAATGGTGATCCGCATTCATGCGGGGGGCTCCGGGGGGGATGGAGCAGCGCCGCGTGCGGATCGATTGCCGGTCTCAAGGGGGGAGAGTGACCGGCAATCAAGCATTCGGTCGTCGGGGGAGGACGAAGCGAATGTGCGCCGTCAGCGACGGCCACAGGTCATATCTAGGCTTGGTAGCGCTTGTTGTGCAGTGCACAATATTGCAGCGCAGCTATGCACCTGGTGCATAGTGCGCGCTACGCGCTGAGGGCATAGCGATCGATATCGAGATTGGCTGCCGTCATCCGGCCCACCAGAAAGTCACGCAGTGCCGCGACCCGAAGCGAGCGCTTCAATTCAGCGGGGTAGGTAAAGAAGGTGCGGAACACCGCGCCTTCGATCTCGGGCAGCACGACCCTCACCTTGCCCGAGAAGCGGATGAGATAGCTGGGCAGCGCTGCGATGCCCGCCCCCGCCTCCACGGCCTGCAAAACACCATAGCTGTTGTTGATCGACAGCGCCGCGACGCGGGGCGCGCCATCATGGCCGAGTTCGAGCGCCCAGTTGATGCCCTTGAGAAAATCCGGCGCCGTATCGCCATAGGCAATAAGCCGGTGATTGTTGAGATCGCCAACGCTGCGCGGCACCCCATGCCGGGCGATATACTCTGGCGCCGCGCAGAGATAATGGCGGATCGGCAGCAACGGCTTCTGCACCAGTTCGGATTGCAGCGGCGGATGGAAGCGAATCGCGACATCGGCTTCGCGCTTGGCCAGATCGACATCATTGTCCGACAGCATCAGGTTGATGACGATATCGGGATAGAGATCGAGAAATTCGCCCAGTTGCCGTGCCAGCCAGGTCGAGCCGAAACTGACGGTCGTGGTCAACCGGATCTCGCCGGTCGGCCGATCACGCGACGCATCGATGGCGTCGCGAGCGCGTTCGAGGCGATCCTGCATGTCGGCGGTGGCAGCGCGCAACTGCTCACCCTCATGCGTCATCGCCAGCCCGCGCGCATGGCGATGGAACAGCTTGGCGCTGATCTGATCCTCCAGCGCCCCGATCTGCCGCGACAGCGCTGGCTGGCTCATGTGTAGCCGCCGTGCCGCCTCGGTGAAGCTGCCGGCCTCGGCGACGACCTCGAACAGCCGCAACTTTTCCCAATCGAGGTTCACGGCCGCCCCTTCCCGCCGCTATTCGGCGGCTTCGCTCAAGGCATGCGCGCCATGGGCCATGAAACGTTCTGCCTCCAGCGCTGCCATGCAACCCATGCCGGCGGCGGTCACCGCCTGGCGATAAAGCTTGTCCTTGACGTCGCCGGCGGCAAACACGCCGGGGACCGAGGTTGCGGTCGAATCCGGCGCCGTGATCAGATAACCTTCATCGTCCATCGCCAATTGGCCGGCGAACAACGCAGTCGCCGGGACATGGCCGATCGCAATGAACAGCCCATCGCACGCAAGCGGGCGGGTGGCACCGGTCACCGTATCGCGCAGCACCACGCCGGTCACGGTCAACGGGTCGCTGGTACCCTCGACATCGGCAATTTCAGCATTCCAATGGGTTTCAACCTTCGGGTTGGCGAGCAACCGGGCCTGGTTGGTCTTGTCGGCGCGCAATTCATCGCGGCGGTGGATAAGGTGCACCTTCGACGCGAAATTCGTGAGGAACAGCGCTTCCTCGACAGCAGTGTTGCCGCCGCCAACCACGGCAACCGTCTTACCGCGGAAGAAAAAGCCATCGCAGGTGGCGCAGGCCGACACACCGAAACCCCGAAACTTCGTTTCATTGGGCAGGCCGAGCCAACGCGCCTGTGCGCCGGTGCAGACGATGACGGTTTCCGCGAGGAAACTGGCGCCCGAGTCACATTCGACCAGGAATGGTCGCTTTGAAAAATCGACCCGCGTGACAATGTCCGCAACCAGGTCGGCACCGACATGGCGGGCCTGTTCGGCCATGCGTACCATCAGGTTCGGGCCGAGCACCGTGACATCGCCGGGCCAGTTTTCGACTTCGGTCGTGATGGTCAACTGGCCACCCGGCTGCAAGCCTTCGATCAGCACCGGTGCCAGCGCCGCACGCGCGGCATAAATGGCGGCTGTATAGCCCGCCGGGCCCGAACCGATGATGAGAACCTGGGTCTTGCGGGGCTGTGAGGATTGCACTTCGGGCACGGAACGACTCCTTGACGATGCTTTCAATTAGGCGCTGCGGCGGATTATTGCACCCCCAACATCGGGCGGTGTCGCAAACTGCGGCAAACAGGCCGCCTTGCGAGTTCCGGTAATAATGTTATGACAAAGCCTGTCTTAACGCCACGGAGTTTCACCATATGCATCGCTCCCGGCTGCCGATCGACGATATTGACCGGGTTATACTGCGCCATCTGCAAGCCGAAGGCCGCATCACCAATGTCGATCTGGCCGAACGTGCCGGGTTGACGGCCCCGCCCTGCCTGCGCCGTGTTCGCGCGCTTGAGGAAAATGGCACGATCCTTGGCTATCACGCCGATCTTGATTCTCAGGCGCTTGGTTATGGCATCACCGTGTTCGCGATGGTGTCATTGAAAAGCCAAGCAGAGGACGATCTCAAGGCCTTTGAAGAGCATGTCGCCACCCTGCCCCAGATCCGCGAATGCCATATGCTCAATGGCGAAATCGACTTCATCCTGAAGGTCGTCGCGCATGATTTGCAGGAATTTCAGAAGTTTCTGACGAGCAAGCTCACCCCGGCGCCGAATGTCGAGAGTGTGAAGACCTCGTTTGTGATCAGGACGGCGTTGTCGCGGCCGGGGGTGCCGGTTGATTGAAGCGCCGCGAGCGCGCTGGACCGGCAC
Source organism: Sphingomonadales bacterium (assembly GCA_013298745.1). Classification (GTDB taxonomy): domain Bacteria; phylum Pseudomonadota; class Alphaproteobacteria; order Sphingomonadales; family Sphingomonadaceae; genus Sandarakinorhabdus. The sequence goes on along the minus strand of JAAFIT010000039.1, from coordinate 4,903 downwards.
AGCCGGGAAGCGCGCCGACAGGCGCGAAATCGGCCAGCGGGGCGGCCGCCCCTTCGGCGGCCGAACCCGTCTGACGTCGGCACGGGCTTTGCCCGTGCTCTTTCTTCCCCGCTTCTTCACTTCACCCGCGGCCGGCGGCTGAGCCGCCGAGTCCGCTAATCTTAGAGGGAAGAAGACAGCAAGAACGCGGCATAGCCGCGCCATCGGACGAATCAAAAAAGGGTGCCCCGTTGGGGGCACCCTTTTTCGTTCGCCGTCCGGTCTTGCGCCTGTCGGCGCGTAGCCTTCGCTACACGCACGCGGCGCTGCGACTTAGAACTTCACCCGCGCGCCGAAGCGAATGCCCCAAAGCGAGCCGTTGAAGTTCACCGCCTGCGCCGGCGGCACGAAGGTCGAGCCGGCACGGTTGGCATAGACATAGTTGCTGCAGGCTGCGTTACCGCATGTCACGTTCGCCAAGGTGCCATAGTAAGGGAAGGCAACCTGCTTGATGGTGCCCCAATCGGAATCGAGGAGGTTGAGGACGTTTTCGATATCCGCCAGCAGTTCGATCTTGCCGCCGAAAACGAACGGCACTTCCTGACGGACCGACAGGTCGAGCTTGTTGTAGCGCGGTGCCTTGCCGATATTCTTCGGCGCGATCTGGCCCTGATATTTGTTGAGCTCCGAATTCTGGATGAAGTTCTGGAAGCCCGCGAAATCAAAGCCCGGAGCATAGACCACACGCGGGTCGGCGGTGGCCGAAGACACATTCGGGACATAGATGTTGTAGCGGTTGTTGGTGCCGGTCACGCCAAACACGGCCGAGCGATTGTTGCCCGAAGCCTGGTCGGCAAAGGTATAGCTGAACCGCTGACCCGAGAGGCTGTTGAAGAAAAGTTCGACGCGGGTCATGTTGTCGCCGAACAGCGCCGCATCATAGCCGGCGACGAGGCGGAACGCATCGTCACGCTGATAGTTCGACGTGCCATAAGCGGCAAAGTTGGGATCGGTCGCAGCGGCGTTGGTATAGTTGGAGAAGGCCACCGACGAGGTGCCGGGATTCTGATCCTTGACGCGCTGGAAGGTATAGGCGCCGCCAAGGCGGAAGCCATTTTCCCAGCGCTTGTCGAAGCGCGCGACGATATTCCAGCTATAACCCACATCGACGTTGGTGAGCAGCATGTCGGTGTTGGTCGTGGTGCCCTGACCGGGCAGCACCGAGTAACGCGGCCGGCCATCGGGCAGGATACCCGTCGGAACCGAGCGGATATCGGTCCATTCCAGCGCATTGTTGACACGCGACCAGATCACGTCGGCACCAAGCTTCCAATCGTCACCAAGCCCGCCGAAATCGGCGGTGTAGTCGACCGACGCCGAAACACGCCATGTCGAGGGCACTTCGAAGTTCGGATCGAGCGCGTTGGTTGGCGACTGCGCGGTTCCGGTGGTGCGAATGGCATCCACCAGCGTCGACGGCACACCCGTGCCGCCTGAAACGTTATTCAGGGCGGCCGCGCCGATGGCGTTCTGCTGTGCCGCCGTCAGACCGGTGACGCCAGACACCGTGTAAGTATCGGCGGCGCCATTGACGCCGGGAACGCGGCGAACCTGCGCACGTCCAAGCGTGGGACCGGGGTTGGAATAGTTGTTCGAAATCCAGACGTTGGGGCTCCCGCCGCCGAACAGGCCGGCCGAACCGCGAACCGCGAGGCGATCCGATGCCTTCCAGTTCAAGCCAAGGCGCGGCTGGAACAGATGACGACCGTTCAGCGTCGCATTGTTGGCGAAGCCGAAGCGATCAACAAACGCCTGGTTGAAGAACGGCTGGTCAGGGGTATCGAACAGATCCCAGCGGAAGCCGGCGATAACCGTCAGATCGTCGGTGACATCGACAGTATCCTGCAAGCCGAAGGTCCAGCTGTTGTTTTCGAAGAGCGCCGTGACGGTATCGATACCGCCGCGGATCGGCGTGGCGAAATCGAGTTCGCTGGCGCGCTTGGCCTGCAGATCGGCGACCGAATCGAAATACCAGGCGCCCGAAACGCGCTGGGCGAAGACGTTGCGGATCTCCTGGGTACGGCGTTCAGCGATGAACTTCACCGTGTGGTTGTTCATCTTCAACGATGCCTGGAACTCGATGTTAAGCGACGTCGATTCAAGCTCATTGGCCTGACGGCTGATATCTGGACCAAAGGTCAACTGGCGAACGCCCGCAGGGCAGGTCAGTGCTGGAAGGCTCGAGGTCGGTGCAAGGCAGGTGCGGAATTCACCAAAGTCACGGCCATTATAGGGCACCTGTAAGCGGGTGTAATCGGCATAGGAGGCGCGCAGCTGGGTCGAGAAATTGTCCGTCCACTGGTCGTTGAACTGGATGATGCCGAAGTGGTTGACGGCGCCCTGGTCGTAGTTGTTCGACTTCAGCTGGAAGTTCGGATTGGTCGCGGTGAGCTGACCGGTTCCGGTCTGACCGGCAAGAGCGTTACCCTTGTTGTAGATATAAGTGGCGCTGGCGCGGTGACCATCGGCAATGTTCCAGTCGACCTTGGCGACCAGCTTGTCATCGTTTTCCTTGACGCCATCGGCGACACCCAGCGTGTCATAGCCATAGGCCGTATCGGCAATCTGATCGATCTGATCGATCTGACCCTGGGTGATGCCGAGGTTGTCGGGGCTGATTGCCAACGGCACGGTATCGCGCAGACCTTCATAGGTGACGGCGAAGAACAGCTTGTCCTTGATGATCGGGCCGGTCACCTGTGCCGTGAAGATCTTGGAGCTGAATTCGCCAGTGCGGGTCAGGCCAGCAGCACGGGTGCCGCGCAGGCTGTCGCTGCTGTAGTAGAAGCCACCGAGCATCGAGAAATCATTGCCACCCGACTTCAGCTGGGTGTTGATCGTGCCGCCCTGGAAGAAGCCCTGCTGGACATCGACCGGCGCGACTTCGACGGTGAATTCGCCGATGGCATCAAGCGGCACCGGACCGCGCGTCGAGACGAGACCGCCGGCTTCAAGCCCGAACGGATCGCCAAAGGCCACGCCATCGACGGTAAAGCGGTTGAAACGGTTGTTCTGCCCGGCAATCGAGATGGCACCGCCGTTGGTCGGATCAAGCGTCACCAACGGGCTGCGCGCCGCAAGGTTGCGGATATCGCGGTTGACGTTCGAAACGCCAGCAATGTCACGCGCGTTCAGCGACGTGGCGGCACCGGTCTGGATCGCGATCACCGAACGCGTGCGGCCCGCGGTCACCGTGATCGTCTGACCCGCCGGGGCCATGAACACCGTGACGCGCTGCGGCGTGCCGGCGAGCAGGTTGCCAACGGCTTCCGAAGCAGGATCGAAGCCCGACGCCGTCACGGCAACGGTGTAGGGGCCGCCGAGGCGCAGACCCGACGCGTTGAAGTTCCCATCCGAATCGGTGGTCTGGGTCGAACGGGTACCCGAAGGCGTGTGGGTGATGACGACCGTGGCGTTTGCAATGCCGGCGCCGGCATCGTTGGTCACCTGGCCACGGATGCTCGACGTGGTTTCCTGGGCATGAAGCGCAGCAGCCGGTGCAATGAGTGCGGCAATGGCACAACCGAGACGCAGATGACGCATGGAGAAGCTCCTTGTTGAAGCCGCGGCCGCAGCGCCGCGAAATGGCAATGACATTCGATTGACGCGCATCCGACGCAACGGCCAGCACACGACTCACTGCAGGCCCTCTGCGGGACTTATGTGACAGTTTCTTGACAACAAAGGGACGAGTTTGCTGCAACTGCACATGGTGGCGGGATGTTGCGGCACGGCAACACTTTGGCAGGGGCTTTGGAGCCGGCACTGGTGGGCGATGACGGGCTCGAACCGCCGACCCTCTCGGTGTAAACGAGATGCTCTACCAACTGAGCTAATCGCCCCGACCAGCGGGTCGCAAAGCCCTAGCGTGCTGCCGCGCGGCGTGCAACGTTCACCCGCTAAGACGACAGCCTGAGGCTGGGGGGAGTTGCGATTGAATATCGTCCAGATCGGCGTTTTCGCAGCGCTGACCATCGCCATGGCGCTGGCGACCTGGTGGCAGGTGCGCCGCATGGCCCGCGCAGCCGGGGAAACGGCGGGCCGCAACACCAACAGCAATCGCGAGTTCTTTCTGGCCGGCGGCGGGCTGAAATGGCCATTCATTGCCGGATCGATCACCCTCACCAACCTGTCGACCGAGCAACTGGTCGGCATGAATGGCAACCAGATGCTGCTGCTGTCATGGTGGGAGCTGTCGGCGGTGTTCGGCCTCGCCATGCTCGCGCTGATTTTCCTGCCGATCTACTATCGCAACAACTGCACGACGACGACCGAATTGCTGCAGAAGAAGTACGGCTCGAAACACCTTCGCGCGCTGGTGTCGGCGCTGTTCCTTGTCGGCAACATCTTCATCTACCTGCCGATCGCACTCTACACCGGCGCGTTGTTCCTGCGCACCGTCTCGGGCGTCGATCTGCCGCTGTTGCCGCTGGCCGCCGTGCTCGGCGTCGCTGGGTCGCTCTACGCCATTCTCGGCGGGCTGCGCGCCGTCGCCGTCTATGACACAATTGCCGGCGTCGGCGTGCTCGGCAGCGCACTGGCCGTGGTCGTGCTCGCCATGTCAGCGATTGGCTGGTCGTTCGACGGCATTCCCGCCGAACGGCTGAGCATGGTCGGCGGTCCCGACTCCCCCATTCCGTGGCAGACGCTGCTGACCGGCATGATCTTCATCCAGATGTTCTATTGGTCGACCAACCAGACCATCACCCAGCGCGCAATGGCGGCACCAAATTTGCGCGAGGGCCAGAAAGGCGTCTTCGCCGCCGGAGTCATCCGGCTGATGATCGTGCCGGCCATCGTCGTGCTGCCGGGCGTTGCTGCCTATAAACTGTTCGGTGCCACCGGCGACGCCACCTACGGTCGC
>JAAFIT010000389.1 GCA_013298745.1 Sphingomonadales bacterium | reverse complement strand
GCCGCTAAACCAGTCGCCCTGGGCGCTGCTGAGTCTGATCTGGAGACTGACGGGTGACGCGCGCGAGGTCTGGTTGGCTGACTATGACCGATTGGTGATCGCGGCCGAGATCGAATCGCCTGCTGGCTGGCCAAACCTTACGAGCTTTCTCGGCGATCTGGCGGCGACGCTGACGTCACGTCACCAGACCTTGGCAGCGCCAGCCGACCAATCGCTGCGGGGCGGCACACAAACCCGCGGGGCTCTTTTCGAAACCAGCGATCCGGTCTTGCTCGCCCTGCAAAAAGCCCTCATCGACACTGTGCACGCCAGCCTAGCGCCGCTGACACATGATCAGCGCCATCCGTTTCTGGGGCGGTTGGGCAAGGGGGTTACAATGGCCGGATCATGGTCGGTCCGGCTGCGCGCCCAGGGCTTTCACATCAGCCACATTCACCCGTCCGGCTGGCTGAGCTCGGCCTTTTACGTCAGCCTGCCACCCGAAATCGGCACAACCGGAGATGCCGGCAAACTGGTGTTCGGAGTGCCGGATGCCGCGCTTGGCCTGCCGCTCAGCGCACGCCGCGTGATCACGCCGGTGCCGGGGCGACTGGCCATCTTTCCGTCCTATTTCTGGCATGGCACCGCGCCGTTCGAAAGCGCCGCGGCACGGCTGACCGTCGCCTTTGATGCCTTGCCCAGGGCCGGATGATGCAACTACACTTGCGTTGAGGCGTTGACGTTTGACCCTCACCCGTTCGGGAGCATCAACGATGCACGACCAGATCCGCAAGAACATGATCATCATTGGCGCCGATGGCGTTACCGTCGGCACCGTTGCCGAAGCTGGACATCATCGCATCACCCTGGAGCCGCCGCAGATCGGCGCCCACAAAGGTCACCAGCATTTCATCTCGAACGGGCTGGTGGCGGCGGTTGAAGGCAACACAGTGCGGCTCAGCGCCAATGCCGATGTCGCGATTACCTTCGAAGAAGAAGCCTGACATCTGCGACGGAGGGGGCGTCGCCCCCTCCCCGCTATCGATGACTCAGCGGCCGCCGCGATAGCCGCCGCTGCTGCCGGCTCCGGTACGGCCGCGCCCCTGGTCCTGACGGCCGCCGGACCCCTTGCCGTTGCCGGCGCCATTATGGGCACCGCGATGCGGCGTTACCTGCGCGCGCGGATCACGACCGGGTCGGCCGCCACCCGAAGGACGGCGCGCATTAAAATCACGGCGTTCTTCCTCGCGCGGGGCTGGCGGCGCATTGCGCTCGACCTTTTGGGCGTGGAGCACGGCTGCCCGGAAATCGGCAGGCAGAGCCAGCACCGTCACCTTCTGGCGGATAAGCTTTTCGATATCCTTCAAGAACGGCCGCTCGTCATCGGCGCAGAACGCAATGGCCTGACCATTGGCGCCGGCACGCGCGGTGCGGCCGATGCGGTGAACGTAGGATTCCGGAACATTCGGCAGTTCATAGTTGATGACATGGCTGACGCCCGACACATCGATGCCACGCGCTGCGATATCGGTCGCCACCAGCACGTTGCAGGTGCCGAGCTTGAAGGCCGCCAGCGCACGTTCACGCTGCGGCTGGCTCTTGTTGCCGTGGATCGCCTCGGCGGTGATGCCAGCATTGCCGAGCTGACGCACGACACGGTCCGCACCATGCTTTGTGCGGGTGAACACCAACGCGCGATCGATCGACTTGTCCTTAAGGACGAGCTGCAACAGCGCCGGCTTTTCGGCCTGGTTGACGAAGATGACCGCCTGTTCGACGCGTTCGGCGGTGGTTGCCGCCGGCTGCACAGCCACCTTGACCGGATTGGTCAGGTATTTGGCAGCCAGATCCTCGATTGCCTTCGGCATGGTCGCCGAGAAGAACAAAGTCTGGCGCTTGCGCGGCAGCAGGCCGACGATGCGACGAAGATCATGGATAAAGCCCAGATCGAGCATCTGATCGGCTTCATCGAGGACCAGGATTTCGACGAGCTTCAGGTCGAGGCTGCCGCGCTCGACGAGATCGAGCAGACGGCCTGGCGTCGCGACGACGACATCGACACCGCCCTGGACGGCGCGCTGCTGGCGCGGAATCGGCACGCCGCCGAACACGGTGGTGACGGTGAGCTTCAGATACTTGCCATAATCGGTGAACGACTGGGCGATCTGCGACACCAGTTCGCGCGTCGGGGCGAGCACGAGAACGCGGGTGGCGGCCTTGAAGCGGTGCTTGGGATCGGCGGCAAGGCGATGCAGGATCGGCAGCGCGAACGCCGCGGTCTTGCCGGTGCCCGTCTGGGCGATGCCGCACAGATCATGGCCTTCCATGGCGGGGCGAATGGCCTGCACCTGGATCGGGGTCGGGGTGGTATAGCCCTTGTCGGTGAGGGCGCGGGAAATCGGTTCGGCCAAGCCGAAATCAGCAAATTGAGTCATGGATTCATCTTTTCAACGGACACGCGACGGATTCGCGCGGCTGCCCGCAGCAGCTTTGGCAGCGGGACGAGCGGGTTTTGACAACCCGCGTGATAGGGTGGCCCTTGGGGCTGGCCTCTGAACATCCGGGTCTGGGGCGGTGCCTTTCCGCAGAAAGACGGTGCCCGATCACGCACCCGGCGTGGGCATCGGACACATAGGGTCCGCGCTGAAGCCGAGGCGCATATCGGCGCGGTGTGACGAAATGTCAACCAGGCAGCAAAATCTGCCGGATCGCCTTGCCTGCTGCCAGATCATCGAGCGCGGCGTTGATCTCCGACAGCGGCCGCACCCCTGACAGCAACCGCTCCACGGGCAAGCGGCCCGACCGCCACAGCGCGATATAGCGCGGCACATCGCGCGCCGGGATCGCCGAGCCCATGTAGCTGCCGATCAGCGTCTTGGCGTCAGCAACGAGAGAGATGGCCGGAATGGTCAGCGGATCGGCCGGATTGGGCAGGCCGACCGTCACCGTGCGTCCGCCGCGGCGCGTTAGCCGATAGGCCTCGGCGAGCACCTTGCCCGAGCCGACGCTTTCGATGGCAACCGCGACGCCGCCATGCGCGGCAATCGTTGCCTCGGCATCATCGGGATGCACGGCGGCGCGCGCACCGAGTTCGAGCGCCAGCGCGCGCTTCTCCGCCACTGGATCGATGGCTATCACCGGCTCGGCGCCTGCTGCCACCGCGCCGAGCAATGCCGCAAGACCAACACCGCCCAGCCCCCAGACCGCGACGCCTTCCCCCGGCCGCACCTGCGCCGAATTGAACACCGCGCCGACGCCGGTCAGCACCGCGCAGCCGAACAGTGCCGCAATATTGGGTGGCACAT
>JAAFIT010000388.1 GCA_013298745.1 Sphingomonadales bacterium | reverse complement strand
GGACATATCCATGGCGCAATGGTCCCTTCCTCAACAGGTTTCACCATCGGCAACGCTCCAGTGCCGCAATCGCTCCGTCGACGGATAAGGGCCGGTCAGTCGGCCCTGAGCCCGGCGTTACTCGGCCGCAATCGCTGTTGCTGCGCCACCGAGGAGCCGCGCCTTGGCGGCATCATATTCGGACTTGAGCCGCGCCACGAGTTGCGCCGCCGGCAGCACGGCTTTGACGGCCCCAATGCCCTGGCCGCAGCCCCAGATGTCCTTCCACGCCTTGGCCTCGGTATTGCCGCCGCTGCCAAAGTTCATCGCGCTCGGGTCGCTGGTCGGCAGATTGTCGGGATCCATGCCGGCCTTGACGATCGACGGCCGCAGGTAGTTGCCGTGCACGCCGGTGAACAGGTTAGAATAAACGATGTCGGATGACGCGCTATCGACGATCATGTCCTTGTAGCCATCGACAGCGCGGGCTTCGGCCGTGGCGATGAAGGCCGAGCCGATATAGCCGAAATCGGCGCCCATGGCTTCGGCGGCGAGAACCGCGGCGCCATTGGCGATGCTGCCCGACAGTGCCAGCGGACCATCGAACCATTCACGGATTTCCTGGATCAGTGCGAAGGGAGAGGTCGTGCCGGCATGGCCACCGGCGCCGGCGGCAACGGCGATCAGGCCGTCGGCACCCTTTTCGACGGCCTTTTTGGCGAACTTGTTGTTGATGATGTCGTGCATGACGATGCCGCCATAGCTGTGGATCGCCTCGTTGACGTCCTCGCGGGCGCCCAATGACGTGATGATCATCGGCACCTTGTATTTCACGCACAGCGCCAGATCGTCCATCAGCCGGTCGTTGGAGCGGTGGACGATGAGGTTGACGGCATAGGGCGCATCATTGGGGCCAAGCTCGGTCGACAGGCGCTGCAGCCATTCCTCGAACTGCGCCAGCGGCCGGGCATTGAGGCTGGGGAAGCTGCCGATGATGCCGGCGCGGCATTGCGCCATGACCAGTTCCGGGCCGGAAATGATGAACAGCGGCGAGCCGATGACCGGGATCGACAGGCGGTTCTTGAACTGGGCAGGCATCGACATGGCAGCGTCTCTCCGGAATGGTTAGCGCCGACGTTATCCTTCGTCGTCGAAGATTGCCACTAGCGGCTTTTGGGAGGCAGTGACGCAGCCCCGGAACATTCCCGGGGTGTTGAAGGCCCAGCCAGCACTGCCATCGGCGCCGACGAAGATGAGGCCGCCATCGCCATCGATGCCCCGCAATTCGGCGATCACCGCGTCGGCGGCAGCTTTGGGCGTATCACCGAGCATGCGAATCCGCGCACCAATCTCATGTCCTGCACCGACGCGGATGAAATCCTCGCCCGATCCGGTTGCTGAAATCGCCACCGAACGGTCATCGGCGAAGGTGCCGGCGCCGATCAGCGGCGAATCGCCGATGCGGCCCCAGCGCTTGCCAGTGAGGCCACCTGTGGATGTCGCGGCTGCCAGATGGCCCGCGGCGTCGCGCGCCACGGCGCCGACAGTGCCGTATTTGAGCGTCTTGTCGAAAACCGATTCGCCGCGCGCAGCCGCGGCCTTCATCGCGGCGAGCGCCTGCCAGCGCTCCTCGGTGCGGAACCAGCCCGAATCGACCTGCGGCAAGCCGGTTTCGAGCGCGAAGATATCGGCACCCTCGCGTGCGAGCAGGACATGTGGTGTCTGCACCATCACGGCGCGCGCGAGACTGATCGGGTTCCTGGTGCGGGTGACACCGGCAACGGCACCGGCGGCGCGGGTGGCGCCGTCCATGATCGCCGCATCGAGCTCGTTGCGCCCTTCGGCCGTGAACACAGCACCGCGACCGGCATTGAAGCCCGGGTGATCCTCCAGGACGACGACCGCCGCCTCCACGGCATCGAGTGCGCTGCCGTCCGCCGCCAGAATCGCTTCACCTGCTGCCAGCGCCGCCGCCAGCCCGGCGCGATAATCGGCTTCGGCCGCGGCCGACATCGTGGCGCGTGCCATGCGGCCGGACCCGCCATGAATAACCAGCGACCAGCGGGGAGGGGGTGAATTCATGGGACGCCTTTGGTAGCAGCGGGCAGATTTGAACTGCCGACCTCCGGGTTATGAATCCGGCGCTCTCACCAACTGAGCTACGCTGCCAAAGGTCAAACGAGGCGCCGCTATAGTCGGGGGGTGGGCGCCGGGTCAACAGCCCGTCGCCGATTGTGACACGGCCCGGATTATGGCTAAGGACGCGCCATGCCCGCTGACCTGCCGCCCGCCATCGTCTGTGAACGCCCATGGGTCAGCGATGGCGATACCTTGTCGTGCCGCAACCTGCCCGCCCGCGTGCGATTGCTCGGCATCGATGCCCCCGAACTGCCTGGCCATTGCAACCCCGGTCGCCAATGCACACCGGGCAATGGTTCGGCATCGAAGCGGGTGCTGATTGGTCTGGTGCGATCCGGGCCGGTCGTGGTGAAACCTGAGAGCTATGATCGTTATGATCGCATCCTGGCGCGGGTCAGCGTCAACGGGCGCGATCTTTCCTGCGAGATGGTGGCGCGCGGCGCCGCCGTGCGCCGATATGCATCGATTGACTGTCCAAAGCCACGTTAGCGCGGTTTCGCGACCGGTCATGCGGTGCTAAGGTCGCGCCATGCGTATCCTGTTGCTGGCGCTTGGCGCCGTTTTTGCCGCTCCCGTTGTCGCTGCGCCGATTCGGGTCGATATCAATTCCGGCATTGCCGCGCCGATGCCGATTGCGGTGCCGGCCTTTGCCACGGCCGCCGATACCGCCACCGAGGCCGGCACCACCACCGATCTCGGCGCCCGCGTCGCCAAGGTGATTGCCGACGATCTCAAATCGACCGGCCTGTTCCGTCCGATCGATCCTGCTGCCTTCACGACGACGGTGGGCGTTGCCGATGTGACGCGGCCGCAGTTCGCCAATTGGCGCACGGTTGCTGCGCAGGCGCTGGTGACCGGCACTGTCACTGCCAATGCCGATGGCGGCATCACCGTCGGCTGCTATGCCTATGATGTGTTCTCGGCCGAGGAGCTGGCGCGGCAAGGCTTCGTCACCACCGCCGGCGGCTGGCGCCGCGCCGCGCACAAATGCGCCGATCTCGTCTATTCGCGCCTGACGGGTGAAACCGGCTATTTCGACAGCCGTATCGTCTATGTCTCGGAAACCGGCCCCAAGACCCGCCGCATCAAGCGGCTGGCGGTGATGGACCAGGATGGCGCCAGCCATCGCTTCCTGACATCTGGCCAGACTCTCGTGCTGACGCCGCGCTTCGCGCCGAACCAGCAGAT
>JAAFIT010000387.1 GCA_013298745.1 Sphingomonadales bacterium | reverse complement strand
GGTTCATCTGCAGGATGCGCAGCGTCGAAAGCCGTGGCGGCCCCATCTTTGGCATTTTTCCTCCCCGCGCCATTCTGGCTGTTTCCTGATCGATAACGCATCGAATGAATTTGCGCAAACGTTTGCATTTTTCTCTTGCAAACGTTTGCGGTCACAATTATCGAGCGATGAAACGGTCAAAAGTACCGTCCGATGGGGAGTTGATGATGTCCAGAAAAGCCGTTCTGCTTGCGTCTTGCCTTTTGTCGTTCACGACCGGGGCACTTGCACAGGTAGCACCCGAAACAGCCGCTCAAGCCGAGCAGGATGAGATCGTGGTCACTGCCGTGGCCCGCGGGCAGGACCGGCTTTCCACATCGATCTCGACGAGTTCGCTCTCGGCCGACGATCTACTGAAGAACTCGCCGCGTTCAGCGGCTGAGCTGTTCCGTTCGCTGCCGGGCATCCGCTCGGAAAGCTCGGGCGGCGAAGGCAATGCCAACATCGCCGTACGCGGCCTTCCGGTCGCGTCGGGCGGTGCTAAGTTCCTGCAGCTCCAGGAAGACGGCCTGCCGATCCTCGAATTCGGCGATATCACCTTCGGCAATGCCGACATTTTCCTGCGCGCCGATTTCAATGTGGCGCGCGTCGAATCCGTGCGCGGTGGTTCCGCTTCTACTTTCGCCTCCAACTCACCCGGCGGGGTTATCAACTTCATTTCCAACACGGGTGAGACGGAAGGCGGCGCCGTCCAAGCTTCGGCGGGACTCGATTACGACGAATACCGCCTAGATTTCCGCTATGGTGGCAGTCTGTCGGAAAACACCCGCTTCCACATCGGTGGATTCTACCGCCAAGGTGAAGGCCCGCGCGCCGCCGGCTACCAGGCCACACGGGGTGGCCAATTGAAGTTCAACCTCACGCGTGAATTCGAAGGCGGCTATGTCCGCCTCTATGGCAAGTATCTCGATGACCGGGCCATCGGCTATCTGCCCAACCCCGTGCGGGTCACCGGCAGCAATGGTTCGCCAAGCTACAACAATGTGCCGAACTTCAGTCTCACCGCTGACACGCTGCACAGCCGCAATTTCACGCGCAACATCACGCTCGATGATGCCAACAACCCGACGACGACCGACATCCGCGACGGTATGCGCCCGTTGGTCAAGTCGGTTGGCCTGGAGGCGGCGTTTGACCTTGGTGGTGGCTGGGAAGTGCAAGAGCGCTTCCGCTTCTCGGCAATCTCCGGCAGCTTCACTTCGCCCTTCCCGGCCAATGTCGACAGCGCGTCGAATATCCTGACCGCCCTGGGCGGCGCCGGTGCCAAACTCAGCTATGCCAACGGCCCCAACGCCGGGCAGACCATCGCCAATCCGGCGCTGCTGAATGGCAATGGCCTCGCAGCACAGATCGTCCTGTTCGATACCCGGCTCAACAGCCTCGACAATGTCACCAACGACCTGCGCTTCACCCGCGATTTCGCAGTCGGAAGCGGCGATCTGTCCGTCACTGCGGGTTGGTACTTCTCCAACCAGACTATCGACACCGATTGGCTGTGGACCTCGCAGCTGATGGAAGTCGCTGGCGGTGGCAACGCCGCGCTCCTCAACGTCACCCGCGCCAATGGAGCAGCCGTCACGCAAGATGGCTTCTATGGCTTTGGCGCTGCTTTCTTCGGCAATTGCTGCCGCCGCAGCTATGATCTCCAATATCGCACCAACGCGCCATTCGCTGCCTTTAGCTGGGATGGCGGTGCCCTTACCCTCGATGCCAGCTTCCGATATGATTTCGGACGGGCGAGCGGCAGCGTGACGGGCGCGGATCTCGGCGGTGGCCGCGTCGGTGTCGGCAGCTATGATTTCGACCGCAACGGCGTCATCTCCGAAGCCGAGGCGCGCACGTCCATCCTGCCGCTGGGCAGCCCGGCTCCGGTCGACTACAGCTATGATTATCTGTCCTACTCATTGGGCACGAACTACCGCATCAGCGATGACCTTGCCGTGTTCGCACGCTACAGCCGCGGCGCCAGAGCCAATGCCGATCGCCTGACCTTTGGGCCGGCAATTGCAGCAGACGGCAGCCTCGTTGATGCTGGTGCTGCTGTCGATGTCGTGCGCCAGGCCGAAGCCGGTGTGAAGTTCCGCTCTGGCCCCGGCTTTGCCAATGGCACCTTGTTCCTCGCCCGCACCGAGGAGCAGAACTTTGAAGCCACCACCCAGCGCTTCTTTGATCGCGAGTATGAAGCCTGGGGTCTCGAGGCCGAAGCCGGCTTCCGCTTTGGCGATTTCATCAGCTCGGGCAGCCTGACCTTCACCAAGGCCAAGATCAAGAGCGACGCCATCGACCCCAGCGTCGAAGGTAACCGCCCGCGTCGTCAGGCCGAACTGTTGTATCAGTTCACCCAACAATATGAATCGGAGATGTTCACGGCCGGCGCAAGCCTGATCGGCACAACTAGCAGCTTCGCCCAGGACAACAACCAGTTGGTGATGCCTGCCTATGCCGTCGTAAACGCCTTCTTGCAGGTTCGGCCCATCGATCGGGTCCAACTCTCCATCAACGCCAACAACCTCTTCAACACAATGGGCATCACCGAGGCAGAAGAAGGCTCGATCCCAGCCAATGGCATCGTGCGGGCGCGCTCCATCAACGGCCGTACTATCTCGGCTGCTGTCCGCTTCGCCTTCTGATCACGAAAGATACGGGCATGGCCGCAACGGTCCACGGTCCGAGCCATCCGTTGGTCTGGCGGCCGCCCTCTACCCCGGGGCGGCCGCTTCCCGAACTGCCTGACATCGATCCGGCTGGGCTCATCGATCCCCTGCCAGGCCATGTGGTCTGGGATCACTGGCCCGTCCAGGCCGGCGACGGCAGCATTGCCGACGTCGCTGGTGGCGCGCTCGGGATCTTTCTGTCGGCACCGCGTCGCGATGACCCGGATCAACGCCACGCCGAAGCCAGGCTGCGCCTGATGTGGCGCAAGGGCAGCACATGGCATGATCGCGGCGCCTTGTTGCCGTCGCAGCTTTCGCCTGGGAGCCGAGAATGGGCCGGCTCTGCCCGACTGGACAACAGCGGTCGCCTGCTCCTCTACATGACAGCCGCGGGCCATTCCGGCGAAGAGACGATATCCTTCAACCAGCGCCTGTTTGCGCTGAGCGCTCAGCTTCAGGCCGATGACACTGTCGCCACTCTGTCGGATTGGCGCGGTCCCGAGCCGATCGTCGTGCCGGATGGCGACGTCTATGTTGCCGATCTGGAAGGCGGCGGCGCTGTCGGCACCATCAAGGCATTTCGCGACCCCTCTTGGTTTACCGATCCAGCCAC
>JAAFIT010000386.1 GCA_013298745.1 Sphingomonadales bacterium | reverse complement strand
ATCGGCATCCACCCCAAAAGCGCCGTTGCGGGTGAAACTGGTTTCGGCATCGCCCTGGCCGGCCTTGACGGTGAAAAAGCCCTGTCCCGAAATCGCCAGATCGAGCGAGGAATCCGAGGTTTCGATGGCGCCCTGCTGGAATTGCTGGGCAATCGACCTGACATAAGTGCCCGCGCCGATGGCGCGGGCCGGGTTCTGCATGGGCGACGCGGCGATGATGTCGCCAAAGGCGACGCGGCTGCGCTTGAAGCCGTTGGTGCCGACATTGGCGATGTTGTTGGCCATGGTCGCAAGCTCGGTCTGGGCGCCGTTGAGACCCGACATGGCGGTCGAAAAGCTCATGATGCTGCTCCTGTGCTGGGGGGTGTTGTCGCGGCGATCAGCCGGTCGAGCCGTTCGATGACGGCAGCGAGGGCGGTGTTGGTTTCGGCGATCCCGGAGACGGCTGAAAACTGCGCCATCTGGGCGACATATTCGGTGTTATCGACCGGCTTGGTCGGGTCCTGATTTTTCAGCTGCGCGCTCATCAGCGCGAGGAAATCCGACTGATCGAGCGTCTTTTTCGGCGCCTTGACGGCGCCGGGTTCGATGCTGCGAACGCCTGCGATTGCGGTCACGGCCATGATCAGCGACCGAGCCGCAGCGTATCGAGCGCCAGCGCCTTGGCGGTGCTCAATACTTCGACATTATTGGCATATTGGCGCTGGGTTTCGACCATTTCGACAAGTTCCTGATTGGCGTCCACCGCGGCGGTCCAGACATTGCCGTCGGCGTCAGCGAGCGGGTGGTTGGGGTCGCTGCGCTTGTCCGGCGTGCCGATGCGTTCGACCGCGGTGACATCGACGGTCGCGGTGCCGCCGGCATAGCGGGTGGCGAAAACGGGGCGCAGCGCGCGATAGGCGGTTTCGGCGGTGCCGGCGACGCTGCCGGCGTTGGCGAGGTTCGATGCGATGGTGTTCAGCCGCACCAACTGCGCCGCCATGGCGCGCCCGGCGATGGTGAAGGTATTGAGGGGGCTCATTCGCCGCCCTTCAAGGCAGCCATGATGGTCTGGATGCGGCCGGTGAGAAAGCTCAGCGAGGCGCGATAATTGACTGCGTTTTCGGCGAACGCTGTCTGTTCGGTGGCGAGCTCGACCGTGTTGCCATCGAGCGAGGCCTGTACCGGCACGCGGTAACGCATGGCGGCACTGGCGGTGATTGCTTGCGTGCCGTTGGCGTTACCAGCCTGGGCCAGCGCCGCCTTGAAATCGAGATCGCGCGCCTTGTAGCCGGGGGTGGCGGCATTGGCGATGTTGCCCGCCAATATGTCGAGCCGTTGCGACCGCAGCCGCAGCGCGGTGGCATGGATGCCGAGTTGGCGATCGATGAGGTCGGGTCCGGTCATGCCGGATGCAATGCAAAGCCCGTGCCAAGTCGGGCGCAGGGGGCAGCGGACGCCAATCCGCCGACAAAGCGGCAAGGCTGTGCCGGTTTGACGGCAAATGCGTGCCGCTGTTTTGCCGCTTTCGCCGCGTTCGCCTTCGTGCCGCCAGATGGCCCGGTTCTTGCTTGGGAAAGCGCAGGACCGTCTGGTGGAGTAACGACCGATGCTGCTTTCGACTTTAATCCAGGGGCTTTTTGCCAGCGCCGGGCTTATGGCGCCGGCGGCGTTGCAGATGCAGGTCGAGGCCTTTTCCGGGCAGACGGCTCTCGTTGATCCACGGCTGTTGCTGCCGGCGTGCGCGCGGCCCGACTTTGCCTGGGCGAGTGGTGGTCGCAGTGTCATGGTGCATTGCGCCGCGCCCGAATGGCGGGTCTTCATTCCGGTCGGCGAAGGCGGCGCCGTGGCGCCGATGCCGGTCAATGCGGTTATGCCATCGCCGCGCCGTGAGCCCGCAGGGCCTGCGATCCGCCGCGGCGATCGCATCAGCCTTGAAGTCGGCGGTGCCGGCTTTGTCATCGCCATGGATGCGGTGGCGGAGGCGGATTCGCGCGATGGCCGGGTGGCGCTGCGGCCGGTTGCCGGCGGGCGGCGGCTCTACGGCGTCATCGATGACGACGGGCACGTGCGGCTGCGCGGCTTAAGCACCGTGGTCAACGGCCGTTAACCGCGTTGTGGCCGGGTCCCGCCCGGCTTTTCTCAGGAGAGATGCAGATGATCGATGGAATGGGGCGTGCTGCGCTGCAGCGATTGGCGGTTTTCGGCAATGATGCGCCAGGCCGCGCCTTGGCGGGCCCGCCAGCAACTGCGGCACCGCGCGCGGCCGGGAGCAAGGCCGGGCAATTGGTCCGCGACATGGCGGCATCGCCGCCGGTGGACAGCGCCCGCGTCGGGGCCTTGCGACAGGCGATTGCTGCGGGAAGCTACAAGCCCGATCCGCAGGCGATTGCGTCGGCGATGCTCAGGCTTGAAGCGGGCAGCGGTCGGTGACCATGACGGATGCCGAAACCTTCGATGGCGAAAGCAGCGCGCAGCGCCTCAACGATGCGATCCGCGCCGAGCTGGCAGCACTCGCCGCCGAGGATGCCGACGAAATCGAATTGGCGACCGCCGAAAAGCTGGCGGCGCTGCGCGCGGTGCACGCCGATGTGGCCGCCGGCAACCCGCCGCCGCGCGCGCTGATCGAGGAGGCGCGCGATCTCAACGCCGAAGCGATACTGCGCGCCCGCGCCAAGCTGGTGACGGTCGAAAAGCGGCTGGCCAAGGTGCAGGCGATCGCCGGCAAGCCCGCCCCGCTCACCTATGGCCGCGACGGGCGCTGGGCCGGCTGATGGCGGTGCGGGGGGAGACATTGCCGTGACGCCGGTTTCGCTCGAGGGTCTCGCGCGCGCCTCGGGTGTCGAGAGTGTTGCCGGTGCCATCCGCACCGCCGCAGCCCGCACCGGCGTCGATTTTTCTTATCTGATGGCGCAGGCGCGGGTCGAATCCGGCTTTGATCCCAAGGCGCAGGCACGCACATCAAGTGCGCGCGGGCTGTACCAATTCACCAATGCCACCTGGCTGGAAACCGTGAAGAAGCACGGCGCGGCGCATGGCCTCGGCTGGGCCGCCGACGCGATTGCCAGTGGCGCGGCGGGTGTGGGCAGCGCAGCGCGCGCGACGATCCTCAGCCTTCGCGACAACGCCGAAGCGGCCGCGCTGATGGCCGGAGAATTCGCCCGCGACAATAGCGCCAACCTTGAAAAGCGCCTGGGTCGGGCGGTTGGCGCGACCGATCTCTACATGGCGCATTTCCTTGGGTCTGGCGGTGCCGCCAAGTTCCTGCACGCGCTTGCGGCAGCACCTGAGGCAGCGGCCGCGACCCTGCTGCCGGCAGCGGCGGCG
>JAAFIT010000385.1 GCA_013298745.1 Sphingomonadales bacterium | reverse complement strand
TTTCGCTCATCTTGACCATCGCCCGGTTGCCGGCGGCAAAGATATTCGCCAGCGGCACGATGGTGAGCAGCAGCGGGAAGTTCCACGGCACGATGACACCGACGACCCCGAGCGGCTGCGGAATCACTTCGTTGCTGGCAAAGCCATAGATCATGCGGTCGATGTGGCGCCGCTGCGTCCGCATCCAGTCGGCGACATGATCGCGGCATTGGCGGATCCCGGCCAGCGACGGCGTCACCTCCAGAAGCATCGTTTCATGCGCGGACCGATGCTCGAAATCAGCCGAAATCGCTTCGATGATGGCCTGGCGATTGTCCTGAAGCAGCTTTTCAAGCTGCAGCAGATCGGCGCGGCGGGCTTCGGCGTCCGGCATCGGGTGATCAAGATAGGCCTGGCGCTGCTGCTGCAACGCTGCGCCGAGCATCGTTGTCACAGGATTCGCTTCGCTTTTCGGATCGCCCTGCATCTTGCGGCTCCTTTGGCTATCGATGCATCGAACGCAAATGGCTGGAGCATCCCCACGGCCATCACCTTGATCGCATCAATTTGACTGTCGACGGATGCTGCGAGTGTAGTCGCCGCCAAAATGCGGCCTATGCACTTTGTGCCAAAGACATGATTTCAGGCGGATATGCGGCGCGGCTATTGGCATTTGAACGCCGACAATGTCGATGGTGGGCGCGACAGGGTTTGAACCTGTGACCCCTGCCGTGTGAAGGCAGTGCTCTACCGCTGAGCTACGCGCCCGCTGCCGATGACGGCGGAGCGCTTCGTTAGGCGAGGCAGACGCCCAAGTAAAGTCGCTTTGCGCGTCAGCAGCCGTGTCAGCGCGCGGGGTTGCAGGCGTCCTTCAGATTGCGACCGACACGAAATTTCGGCACCACGCTGGCGGCCAGATCCATGGGTTCCCCGGTGCGCGGGTTGCGGCCTGTCGACGCCTTGCGCTGGCCGGCGACAAAGCTGCCGAAACCAACCAGGCGCACTTCCTCGCCACGCGCCAGTGCACTGGTGATCGTGTCCAGAAACACATCAATGGCACGCGCTGCATCGGCGCGGGCCAAGCCGGTCGTGTCGGCCACGTGATTGGCCAAATCCTGCTTGTTCATACTGACGTCACCGCCCCGAAAATGCGAAACCGAGCCATATCATGGGCGCTTGCATGCGCGATGCAAAGCCAAATTTGCCGGTTTGCGGCGACCTCCGGTATCCTACCTATGGCCGCCGCGTCCCTTCAAGCGATCAATGGCGAATGGCGGTGCCGGGCGTCACCGCTGGCACCGGGCTGGCGGCAAGATCGGCCGGTTCGGTCCATTCGATCGGTACCAGCGGCTGGGTCAATGCCAGCGCCAGCACTTCATCGACATGGGTGACCGGAATGATCGTGATGCCTTCCTTCACATTGGCGGGAATCTCGGCGAGGTCCTTTTCATTGTCCGCCGGGATGAACACCGTGGTGATGCCGCCGCGCAGCGCCGCCAGCAGCTTTTCCTTGAGGCCGCCAATCGGCAGCACGCGACCGCGCAGCGTCACTTCGCCGGTCATCGCCACGTCCTTTCGCACGGCAATGCCGGTGAGCGTCGAGACAATCGCGACGACCATGGCGACCCCTGCCGATGGGCCATCCTTGGGGGTGGCGCCTTCGGGGACGTGGACGTGGATGTCCTTCTTCTCGAACACCGCTGGCGAGATGCCGTAATGCACGGCACGCGCCTTGGTGAAGCTCAGCGCCGCCGAAATCGATTCGGTCATCACGTCGCCGAGCTTGCCGGTGGTCTTGACCAGCCCCTTACCCGGCGCCGTTACCGCTTCGATGGTCAGCAATTCGCCGCCGACTTCGGTCCAGGCGAGGCCTGTCACGGCGCCGATCTGGTCGTCCGCCTCGCCGACGCCATAGCGATATTTGCGCACGCCCGCGAACTCGCCAAGGTTGTCAGCATCGATGGTGACCGTCTTGGCCTTGCCTTCGAGGATCCGGCGTAGCGACTTGCGCGCCAGCTTCGCCAGTTCGCGCTCAAGCGTGCGCACCCCGGCTTCGCGGGTATAGAAGCGGATAAGATCGCGGATCGCCGCGTCGGTAACGCGGAACTCGGCCTTTTTCAGGCCATGCGCCTCATATTGCTTTTCGAGCAGATGGCCCTTGG
Organism: Sphingomonadales bacterium; assembly: GCA_013298745.1. GTDB lineage: Bacteria > Pseudomonadota > Alphaproteobacteria > Sphingomonadales > Sphingomonadaceae > Sandarakinorhabdus. Next base: position 1,166 of record JAAFIT010000385.1, on the reverse strand, counting down.
CGATCTCCAGCTTCTCGTCCTCGGTGTAACCCGAGAGCTGGATGATCTCCATGCGATCGAGCAGCGCCTGCGGCATGTTGAGGCTGTTCGCCGTCGTCACGAACATCACGTCCGACAGGTCGTAGTCGACCTCGAGATAATGATCGTTGAACGCCTTGTTCTGTTCGGGATCGAGCACTTCGAGCAGCGCCGATGACGGGTCACCGCGGAAATCCTGACCGAGCTTGTCGATTTCATCGAGCAGGATCAGCGGATTCGACGTACCGGCTTTCTTCAAATTCTGCAGGATCTTGCCGGGCATCGAGCCGATGTAGGTGCGGCGATGGCCGCGGATTTCGGCCTCGTCACGCATCCCACCGAGCGACTGGCGCACGAATTCGCGCCCCGTTGCCTTGGCAATGGAGCGGCCGAGCGACGTCTTGCCGACGCCGGGCGGTCCGACGAGGCACAGGATCGGCCCCTTCAGCTTGTTGGTGCGCACCTGCACGGCGAGATATTCGATGATGCGATCCTTGACCTTCTCAAGGCCATAGTGATCGTCATCGAGCACCTTCTGCGCTGCCACGATATCGCGCTTGATCTTGGACTTCTTGTTCCACGGCAGCCCGAGCATGACATCGAGATAGTTGCGCACCACCGTTGCTTCGGCGGACTGCGGCGCCATCGCCTTGAACTTCTTCAGCTCGGCAATCGCCTTGTCGCGCGCTTCCTTGGGCAGCTTGGCCTTGGCGATCTTTTCCTCGATTTCGGTGACTTCGTCCTTGGCGTCCTCACCCTCGCCCAGCTCGCGCTGGATCGCCTTCATCTGCTCGTTGAGATAATATTCGCGCTGGGTCTTCTCCATCTGCCGCTTCACACGGTTGCGGATCTTCTTCTCGACCTGCAGCACGCCCATTTCGCCTTCCATATGGGCGAAGACCTTTTCCAGGCGCTTGCCGACATCACGCTCGGCAAGAAGCGCCTGCTTGTCGGCGATCTTGAGACCCAGATTGGCGGCAACGGTATCGGAAAACCGGCCGGCGTCATCGATGGCGCTGATCTGCGCGGCAATTTCCGGTGCGGTCTTGCGATTGAGCTTCACATAGGTTTCGAACTGCTTGGCGGCAGACCGCAACAGTGCTTCGACCTGATCGCCCTCCCCGCCGATATCCTCACGCGGGCTGATG
>JAAFIT010000384.1 GCA_013298745.1 Sphingomonadales bacterium | reverse complement strand
GCGCGCCAAGGTGACCGACAAGCTGGAGCGCATGTCGGCGGTCGATACCAAGCTGGCGGTGGATTTTGCCGAAGTCGTGGTGCTGCTGCTCGATGCGACGCTGGGGCTGGAGGCGCAGGATCTGCGTATCGCCGACATGGTCCTGTCCGAAGGCCGGGCACTGGTCATCGCGCTCAACAAATGGGATGTGGCCGACAACCAGTCGTCGCTGTTCCAGGGCGTCCGCAAGGCGCTCGATGATGGCCTGTCGCAGATCCGCGGCGTGCCATTGGTGGCGATCTCGGGCCAGACCGGCAAGGGCCTCGATATCCTGATGAAGGCCGTTACCGAAGCGCGCGAGAAATGGTCGCGCCGGGTCTCGACCTCACAGCTCAACCGCTGGTTCGAATCGGCGCTCGATCGCAATCCCCCGCCGGCGGCGGGCGGCACGCGGATCAAGCTGCGCTATGTCACCCAGGTCACGGCGCGACCGCCGACCTTTGTCATCTTCGGCAATCGCACCGAGGATCTGCCGGCCTCCTACAGCCGCTATCTGACCAACAGCCTGCGCGATGACCTCGATTTCGAAGGCGTGCCGATCCGCTTGAGCTTTCGCGGCGGCAAGAATCCCTTCGAAGGCCGGCCGCGCCGGTAACCGCCATGGCATTGACGCTTTATGGCTATTGGCGCTCGTCGGCGGCCTATCGGGTGCGGCTGGCGCTGGCGTGGAAAGGTCTCGATGCCGCATCCGTGCCGATCGACCTGCGGCGTGGCCAGCAGTCTGCTGCCGATTTCACGGCGCGCAACCGCCAGGGGCTGGTGCCTTTGCTGCTGGATGGCGACAACGCCATCAGCCAGAGCCTCGCCATCATCGAATATCTTGAAGAACTGCACCCCGAACCGCCGTTGCTGCCGGCAACCCCGTTGGACAGGGCGCGGGTGCGCGCCGCGGCGCTTATGGTGGCGGCCGATATCCACCCGATCAACAATCTGCGCGTGCTCAAATATCTGAAATCGCCGCTGGGGCATGATCAGGCGACGATCGACACCTGGGCACGGCACTGGATCACGGCGGGCTTCACCGCGCTCGAAGCCTTTGCCGCCGAACATGGCGGGCGCTTCCTCTATGGCGACGCGCTGTCGATCGCCGACCTCTGCCTGGTGCCGCAGCTTTACAACGCCCGCCGCGTCGACACCGATCTGACGGCCTTCCCGCGGCTGCTTGCCATCGATGCCGTCGTCAACGCGCAGGACTTTGCCCACGCGGCGCACCCTGCCAACCAGCCCGACGCCAGCGAGGCCTGATGTTCTTCCTGTCCGATAACGCCGCTGCCCCATGCCCCGAAGTGCTTGCTGCAGTGGCCGCTGCCGCGCCGGCCAGCGCCGCCGGCTATGATGGCGATGCGATTTCGGCGCAGCTCGATGATGCGTTCGGCGCGCTTTTTGGGCGCGCCTGCACCGTATTGCCGGTGTCGACCGGCACCGCCGCCAATGCGCTGGCGCTGGCGACCATGGTGCCGCCGTTTGGCGCCGTCGTCTGCCACGAAGAAGCGCATATCCATGTCGATGAATGCGGTGCACCGGAGTTTTTCACCGGCGGTGCCAAATTGCTGCTCGTACCGGGCGCCGATGGCCGGATGACGCCCGATGGCATCGACGCGGCGCTCGCCGGCCACCGCGGTGATGTCCATCAGGTGCAGGTGCGGGCGCTGTCGCTGACGCAGGCGACCGAGGCCGGGACGGTCTATGCGCCGGATGCGCTGGCAGCGCTGGGCGACATGGCGCGGGCGAAGGGCTGGCGGGTGCATCTCGATGGCGCGCGCTTTGCCAATGCGGTGGCGCGGCTTGGCTGCCATCCCGGCGACATCAGCTGGCGCGCGGGCGTCGATATCCTGTCGTTCGGGATGATCAAGAATGGCGGCATGACCGCCGAAGCACTGGTGGTTTTTGCGCCCGAACTCGTCGCCGAGCTGCGCTTTCGCCGCAAGCGCGCCGGGCAGATGCCATCGAAGGGCCGGTTCCAGGCGGCGCAATTGCTGGCGATGATCGAGGGCGATGTCTGGCTGCGCAACGCGCGGGCCGCCAATGCCGGCGCCGCGCAACTCGCCGCTGCCGCCGCGGACCGGTTGGTCTACCCGGTCGAAGCCAATGAAGTGTTCGTGCAGTTGCGCCCCGGCGAGCCGGAAGCGCTGCGTGCCAAGGGCTTTGCCTTTTACGATTGGGGCGCTGCTGGCTCGAACGAGGCGCGTTTTGTCGTGTCATGGGACACGCCGGCGGCCGATATTGCCGCACTGGCAGCAGCGCTCGCCTAAAACGCTATCGCGCGTCGGAATGACTCCGTAAGCGGAGCCATCATGCACGCCCCCCAGCCTCGATCGCCGCTGCGCATCGCGCTCAGTTTCGGCGTGGTGACGCTGATCTGGGGCAGCACCTGGCTGGTGATCAAGACGCAGCTTGGCGTGGTTCCGGTCTCTTGGTCGGTCACTTGGCGGTTTGTCGTGGCCGGGCTGGCGCTGCTCGGGCTGTGCCTTGCGACGGGCAAGACACTGCGGCTGACCCCGCGCGGGCATCTGTTCGCGCTGGCGGTGGGAATCCTGCAGTTCAGCGTCAACTTCAACCTGGTCTATCGGTCGGAGGCGCATCTGGCCTCGGGGCTGGTGGCGCTCACCTTCGCGCTGCTGATCATTCCCAATGCGGTGCTGTCGGCGGTGTTCCTCGGCACGCGCATCACGCCGGGGTTCGCCATCGGCGCCGGGTTGGGCATTGCGGGGCTGGCACTGGTGTTCGCGCGCGATCTGCTGGCACCGGGGGCCGATGGCGGGGAGATCGGGCTGGGCATGGCGCTGGCGCTGGCGGCGGTGCTGTGCGCCGGCATCGCCAATGTCATGCAGGCGACCGCGCTGGGGCGAGCGCAACCGCTCGAAGCCGGGCTGGTCTGGGCGATGTTCTATGGCACGATCATCAACGCCAGTGTCGCCTGGGCGCTGACTGGTCCGCCGGCGTTCGATTGGTCGCCCGGCTATATCGCCGGGGTCGCCTATCTGGGGATCGTCGCTTCGGCGCTGGCGTTCAGCCTCTACTATGCGCTTATCCGTGAGATCGGTGCCGGCAAGGCCGCCTATTCGAGCGTCATCATCCCGCTGGTGGCGATGTCGCTTTCGACGGCGTTCGAAGGCTATCGCTGGTCGGCGCTCGCGGTGGCGGGCGCGGTGCTGGCGCTGATCGGGCTGGTGATTGCGCTGCGCAGCCGCGCCTGAGCCGAATCGCGTTGCCATGGCGGTTGTGCCCGCTATTGTTGCGGGCGGAGATTGCAATGAACCGGCGATGCGAAACATGCGG
>JAAFIT010000383.1 GCA_013298745.1 Sphingomonadales bacterium | reverse complement strand
CGCCACGCCTTCGCGCCCGGCTTCGGGTGGCTTGCAGGCGGACAGGCGGCCGATCGAGGGCAAAAAGCCGCGATACGGATCTTCGGCATAGACGCGGGTCTCGATGGCCCAGCCGTTCAGCTTCACATCGTCCTGGCCGAAGGGCAGCTTTTCGCCGGCGGCGACGCGGATCATCAATTCGACGAGATCGAGCCCGGTGATGCATTCGGTGACCGGATGCTCGACCTGGAGCCGGGTGTTCATTTCGAGGAAGTAGAAGCTGCGGTCGGCGCCGGCGATGAACTCCACCGTGCCGGCGCTGGTGTAGCCGACGTTCTTGGCGAGCGCGACGGCCTGTTCCCCCATCGCCTTGCGCATTTCGGGCGTGACAAACGGCGACGGCGCTTCCTCGACCACCTTCTGGTGGCGGCGCTGGATCGAGCAGTCGCGCTCGTTCAGATAAATCACATTGCCATGCGCGTCGCCGATCAGCTGAATTTCAATATGGCGTGGCTGCTCGACAAACTTTTCGATGAACACGCGGTCATCGCCAAAGCTCGCCAGCGCCTCACGCTTGACGCTTTCAAAGCCTTCGCGGACATCGGCTTCGCTCCACGCCAGCCGCATGCCCTTGCCGCCGCCGCCGGCCGACGCCTTCATCATCACCGGGTAACCGATGCCGCCGGCAATCTCCACGGCGTGGTCGGTGCCGTTGATTTCACCGACGAAGCCCGGAACCACCGAAACGCCGGCGGCCTTGGCGCGGCGCTTCGATTCGATCTTGTCGCCCATCGCGGCAATTGCCGGTGCCGGCGGGCCGATGAAGGCGATGCCAGCGGCGCTCAGGGCTTCAACGAAGCTGGCGCGTTCGGAAAGAAAGCCATAGCCCGGATGCACCGCCTCGGCGCCGGTCGCCTTGCAGGCAGCGATGATCTTGTCGGCAACGAGGTAGGATTCGGCGGCCGGCGGGGCGCCGATGTGCACGGCTTCATCGGCTTCGCGCACGTGCAACGCATTGGCGTCGGCATCGGAATAGACGGCGACCGTCTTGATGCCCATGGCGCGGGCGGTCCGGATGACCCGGCAGGCGATTTCACCGCGGTTGGCGATCAGAATTTTCTTGAACATCAGCGCTCCCTCGACGCCGGTCGTTCAAGCCGGGGAAAGCGCCGCCGTCAAGCGCCCGAATGCGCGAGGCCGTAGCGATTGTGGCGCGATCTTTCCGCTTTACCGCAATCCGGCAGGCACGGTCTTGCCGAAGCAGCCGTGTTGGCAATCAAGCCCTGGCTGCGCTTGCGCACCGTCGCCACCACAGCAAAAGGGCCGGCAGCACCGCAGCACCGCCAGCCCTTTGTTTGCGTCATTGGGCGTTGGATCAGTTGGCCGCAACCTTGGGGTTGCCGTTGGCGATCAGCTTTTGCACCTTGGGCGCCGCCGATGCGCGCGCGCCTGCCAGGCAGTCAGATTCAGCGCGGGCCAATTCGCCCATACCAAAGCTCGTCGGGGCGCCGAATTCCACAGGGGCACAGGCCGAACGGATTGCTGAATTGACGCGTTGATGCAGTTTCTCGATGCCGGCCGGCGACGAAAGGTCAATATCATGCGTGTCGATGCTGATCTTGGTCACGCTTGCCGTCTGTTGCGCCAGAACAGGTGTGGACATTGACAGCATAAGGCCAGCAACACCCGAAAGAACCACTGCACCGATTGGCCGCGAAGCGATCTTGATCATGACATCTCCTTTACGCACACAGGCGATAATTGGTTTCCTTCTGCCCGATTTGCACTCAACTCGGGAACCCCGGCGTTTCCGCCGACAATCGAAAGTTGCGCGCCTTTTTTGACGCGATCAAGCCCCTTTTGTCATAAAAGAGTCACGAAACGGCGCTATGGTCACACCGTGAGTGGAACTATGTGCGAATTCCGGTGGAAACACATGGGGTTAGCAGACTCACCCGCGCGCAAGATTTTTTCGTGCCAGCACCGATTGTGACAGCTGAAGCGCGAGTCGCAGTGCTGTCAGCGCCGCGATGACGAATCAAATCGCACGATTTTCGAGTCAGACCGGTTTGGCGACCATCAACCAGGTCGCGATCAACAACGGCACTGTCGACACCAGCCCCCAGGCCAGCCAGCGACGTGACAGCGCGCGATAGGCGTCAGGCACGGCCCCGCCTCCGGCAAAGCCGCGCGCCAGTCGCGCCTGATCGCGCTGGATGGGAACGATGATGAACAGCCAGATCAACCCGGCGATGACGAAGTTGATCTGGCTCCACAGCAGCCAGCGGGCACCCCAAAGGTCCCAACCCGCGACGACCGCCATGCCATAGCCGCCGACCATGGTGAGGATGACGCCCCAGACCGTCATCGACCAATCGGTATAGGTCACCAGCCTTTGCGCAAAGCTCAGCACCTGCGGCCGCCCGTCGCGATCGGCAAAGAATTTCCAGATCGCCGTGACGGTGATGTTGCCCATCAGCATCACGACACCGGTGATGTGGAGGAACTTCAAAAGGTCGTAGTACGTCGGTGCAGCCATCCGTTTCGCATAGCGGTAGACTGGCAGCAGCGGTAGGGCCGATGAGCCCTGACCAAAGCTCACGAATTGCCTCGGCGCGTGGCGGTGACAGCGACCCCCGCCCGCCTGCGTGATGATTGACGCTATCGGATCAACGGGATAGGTTAACCGTAGGGGGAAGATCAGATGCAATATGGTTTTGCCGTCGCGGTGCGCTCCGTTGGAGCCGCAGCACTGTTGAGTGCCTGCCTCCCGACGACATCGACCCTTGCGCAACCCGCCCCCAATTTTCCGCAATATCGGGCATCGATCAAGCAATTGGGCCTGACACCGCTGATCCCGGCCAGCACCAGCTTTCAACCCGGTTACATCTATCGCCTGCAACGCAACACCGAAGGCAATGTCTTCCAGAAATCGGTGTGCAAACAGGCCTTCACGGCACCGGCCGTGACCAGCACGATTTCGTTTCCCGACGAAACTGTTGCCCGCGAAAAGGGCTTTGACCTGTCATTGAAATTCCTGCCGCCGGCGCTGGCAAGCAAGATCAAGGCGGCGCTCGGCGTCAACGTCAGCCAGATTTCGAATGTGTCGATCAGCATTCCCAAGGCGACGCAGTATGAAATCGCCCAGAGTGTCTCGCTCGATCCCAAGACCGGCGCGAAAGTGCGCCGCACGCTTTCTGCCGATTGCGCCGAAATCCTGCAGAACCAGCCGCGCAATGCCGATGGCAGCTTCCGGATCCCGCTCTACATGGTGATCAGTGCGGTCTCCCCCGACACCATGAAATTCGCCTTCGATCAATCCAGCGGCGGCAAGCTGTCGCTCGATGCCGAT
>JAAFIT010000382.1 GCA_013298745.1 Sphingomonadales bacterium | reverse complement strand
CAGCGGCGTCAGGCGGATGCTGGCTTGCAGGCCCGATGGTAGCGTTTCGGCAGCATTGTCGAGCCGGAACACACAGCGCACCAGCCCGGCATCGATCGCCGGATCGATATAGGCCAGTGTCGCGCGCCGATCGCCGCCAAAGGGTGCGGCGAACACCACCGGATAGGCCGCCCCCACCTTCAACCGGGCATAATGCGCCACCGGCACAAAGGCTTCGCCGCGCAATTGCGCCAGATCGACGATCGTCGCCACCGGATCGGCCTTGCGGACGGTCATGCCCACCCGCGCGCCCATGCGGGTGACCCGGCCGGCAAAGGGCGCGGTGATGACATAATTTTCGAGGACGACGCGTTCGAGCTGCAAGCGCTGCCCTTCAACGGCGCGGCGGTCGCGGGCCATGCGCGCTTCCATCGCCGCCTGATCGGCCGCCGCCTGGGCCTGTCGCACTTCCCAACTGGTGGCAGCGCCCGATGTGGCGGCCTTGCTGGTGCCGGCGAGCTTGGCCTGGGCTTCGCGGCCGCGCACCTCGGCAGCGTTGAGCTCGGCGGTCGAAGCGGCGCCCTGTGCCGCCAGGGCCACGCGCGCGCGTTGCTCGCGATCATCAAGCTTGACCAGCACGGCGCCGCTGCCCACGCGTTGGCCCTCGGTGGCACCGACGGCAATCACCTTGCCATCGACACCGGGGCGCAGCGTCACGGCGCGATCCGCCGCAAACACTGCCGCCACGGCCGGGACGGCGGCCGGCCTTGCGGCTGGCGCCGCCGCCGGGCGCGGTGCTTGAGCGAACGCCGCCGTTGCTGCCAGAGCAGCGGCACATGAGAGCAATCGCGCGCGACGGAACACCATGGTCAGTCTCATAGGGCATTGCCGCTATCGGGGGCCACCGGTGTTTCGAGCAAACGCGCCGCCGCCGTTGCGGCCTGCCAGAGCGCCGGGCGCGATGGTGCCCCAAGCCGCAGTTCGACCCGCTGGCCATGACGCAGCATCGGCGCCTCAGGGCCCGCGGTCAGCCAGACGCTGACCATCGGCGTTTCGGCGCGGCGGCCGCTGGAGTCGGTCGGGTCGACGGCGATGCTGCCGCCACCGGGGCGACCGAGCGCCGCCGCCGGCAAAGTGTCACGGGCTTCGCGATCGATGCGGGTGATGCGGGCGGCAAAGCGCCGATCGGCGCGGCCGGCGATGCGGGCCACGGCATCGCCGCCACCGCTGCGCAGCACCTCGGCATCGGCTTCGGAAACCAGCGCGTGCAACCGCATCGCACCGGAACCGATGGCAACCGCCAGCGGGCGGGTGCGATCGGGTGCCACCCAGGCGCCAGCATAGTCGGCGGCATCGAGCGGATCCCAGCCGGGCGCCGCGGCCACAGTCAGCCGGGCGATTTCGGCATCGAGCCCGGCGAGCGTATGGGCGGCGGCTTCGGCGGCCTTGGCGGCAACCTGGGCGCTGCCGGCTTCCGGGCTGTCGGCGGCACGCCGCCAGCGTTCGAGCGCTTCGGATTGCAGGGCGGCGACACGGGCGCGTTCCCCCAGCAGATCGGGGGCTTCAAGTTGCAGCACCGTGCCCTTGCCGTCGCCCGTCGCCGTCACTGCCGCGATACGCACGTCGCGCGGCGGGAAGACAAAGCGGGCACCGCTGGCTTCGACAATGCCATCGGCTCTGATGCCGGCGGGCAGCGGCACCAGCGCCATGAACGCCAGGCTGCCGACGCCAATGGCGAGAAGCCGCCGCTTGACCTGCGCCGGATCGGCGGCCTCGGCGATCAGCCAGCGCGCCGTCGCAAGCGCCGGACGGACGAGCAGCAGTGAGATCGCCACACCGATCATCAGCAACGCCGCGAGTGCCGAAAAGCGCAGCGCCAGCCACACCATCCCGACGAACACCAGCAAGCGATAACCGAGCATGCCCAGCCAATAGGCCAGCATGGCGGGCTCGAGTGGCGGCAGATCGGCGGCGGGACGGATGCCGAACAGCCGCGCCGCCGTCGCGAGAGCCGCGCCTTGCGCCCGCTGCGCCAGATTGGGGCGTTCGAGCAGATCACCAAGGATGTAATAGCCATCCATGCGGCCGAGCGGATTGAGGTTGAAGATCAAGGTCGTCAGCCCGGCAACGATCGCCACTTGCAGACAGGCGGTGCGCAGCAACGGGTCGTCGCTGACCGACCAGATCAGGATGGCGAGGATCGCCGCCCAGCTTTCGATATACATGCCGGCGGCTCCGACGGCGGCACGGCGCCATTTGCTCGACAGGCCCCAGGCGGCGCTGGCGTTGGTGAACGGAAATGGCGCCAACAGCATCAGCGCCACCCCGGCGCGTACCGAATGCAACGGCAGGCCTTCGGCCGCCGCCATGCGCCACAACGCCAGCGCGTGGCCCAGTTCGTGGCAGAGCTTCAAACCGAAAAAGATCAGGAACAGCGCCAGGGCTTCGGTGGCGCTGAACTGCCCGGCCCAGTCAAACGCCGCGCCATCGGCAAGGCCCGACGCCAGCACCAGCAAGGCCGTGATGCCCAAGACCGCCCATAACGCCACCCCGGCCGGACGGAACAGCCAGCCGAACAGCCGGTCGAGCATCGGCAGGACCGGAGCAAGCTCGACCAGTTCGCGCCGCATGAAAAGATAACGTCCTTCGACCGGTCCGGCCGGGCGCGGTGCTTGCATGGCGCTGACGGGCAAGCCAACCGGCCGGACCAGCCCGGCAGCGAGCAGCCGGCGCAGGGTGGCATTGATGGCACTGGGATCGAGGCCCAGTCCGCGCGCGGCTTCAGCCGGTGACCGCACCCCATCGAGTTGCGCAAGCAAGCGATAGGCCACAGCCGAGACTGCCAGATGACGGCCACTGGCAACATCCGAAACGATGTAACGCGGCTTGGCGCCGAAGACCGTGCGGACAGCCGCAAGATTGTCGACGCGGACAAAGTTGATCGGCTGTTCGGTCATTGTCATGGCGGTAAAGCTATGCCCGCAATGATCGGGCGATGGCAATTGCGCGTCAGCGCGCATCGGTCGTGACGGTTACAATGGCATCGCAATCGGCGCTGATATGAGCGCCGACCCCCACGACCATGCAATCATCGCCGCCATCTTTGCAACACCAACGATTGCAACGAGATTGGCCTGAACGAGCAGTTCTTTTCGAGGTGAGAGGTTGGAAATGCCGGGCTTGGGCTCGCATGGCAGCTGAGCCATGTCCCGGCAGGCTGCAGGCACACCCTCCAGAGCGACGGCTTCGCAACGAGACTGTCAGCGCCTTGCGGCGACGGCGTCCACTTCGACGAGATAGCCGTGGTGGAGTTCAGGGACAGGAACAACGGTGCGCGCCGGGCGGGCATCACCAATC
>JAAFIT010000381.1 GCA_013298745.1 Sphingomonadales bacterium | reverse complement strand
GTCGAGTGCGACCTCGCGCAGCGCCTCGTCGCTGTTGGCCGGGTCCATCTGATAAGTATATTTATTGCCTTTGCCGAGATTGGCAGCCGAGCCGACCGCGTCGCGGAACGGGCCATAGAAGCTGGACGCATACTTGGCCGAATACGCGAGGATACGCGTGTGGATATGGCCGGCGTCTTCCAGCGCGGCGCGGATCGCGCCGATGCGGCCGTCCATCATGTCCGACGGTGCGACCACGTCAGCACCGGCGGCCGCATGCGACAGGGCCTGGCGCACCAGCGCCGTCACCGTCTCGTCATTGAGCACGTAGCCCGATTCGTCGATCAGCCCGTCCTGGCCGTGCGTCGTGAACGGGTCCAGCGCCACGTCGGTGATGACGCCGAGTTCGGGCCAGGCCTGCTTGAGCGCTCGCACCGCACGCTGGGCGAGGCCGTCGGGATTCCACGCCTCGGCCGCGTCGAGACTCTTGGCCTCGGGCGGCGTGACCGGAAACAGCGCCAGCGCCGGAATGCCGAGTGCCTGGGCCTGGCCGGCGAGCTCCAGCAATTCGGCGATGCCAACGCGCTCAACACCGGGCATTGAGGAAATCGCTTCGCGGCCACTGCCCTCGTGCACGAATACTGGCAGGATCAGATCGGCGCTGGTCAGCGTGGTCTCGCGCATGAGCGCGCGTGAAAAAGCATCACGCCGCATGCGTCGCGGACGGGTGGCGGGAAAGGCCATGGAAGACACTCCGGCAATCGTGCGAAGCGCAACAGCGTAGCGCATCGTCGCGGCAGTCGTGCCGGTCCGCGGCAGTCTGCCGCGCCGACCAATATCGGGGCATGGCAGTTTTCGCCGCGCTTTTCCGTAGTCGACAAGGGTGTGGTCACCCTGTGGCAGTCGATGCGCAGGCCGCATACGTACTTGAAATGACGGGCTTGAGCTGGTCATATTGCGCGGCCGCTGCGGGCATGATGCCCGCGATGCAGGCGCGGTCCAGCAGGAAACCACACCTTGTCCGGTATTCTGGTCGTCGAACGGTCAACGACGCTGAGCCATTTGCTCAAGCGCACGCTCGCGGCTGCCGGTCTGGCAGCGCGCAGCGAGCTGACGACGTATCTGGATACGATCGACCATCTCAAGCAGTCGGTGGAACTCGCCCAGCCCTACGGCGTGCTGATCATCGGCGTGCCCGCGCGACCGACGCGCGACTGTATGGCCCTGCTCGACTTTCTCGCGACGGACGCGGAGCGCGTGCTGCCGGTCCTGCTGATGGTGCACGAGCAAAGTCCCGAGCTCGACGCGTGGCAGCGCCGGCACGGCAAGGCCCTGATCGTGCTGTGGACACAATTCAGCAAGATTCCGACCGCACTGGCGCAGCTGGAACCCAGGTCCGCGCAGCTCGCCGCGCAGGCGGCGGTGGTCGCGGTGCCGTCGCAAGGCATACGCATTCTTTTCGTCGACGATTCGCACAGCGTGCGCCTGGCCTACCAGCAGCTTCTGGAGCGCCAGGGCTATGCGGTCGCGACCGCGGGCACCTTGAGCGAAGCCTCCGAGAAAGCCGCGCGTGAAACCTTCGACCTGGCCATCGTCGACTACTTCCTGCCGGACGGAAACGGCGACGAACTGTGCCGCCGGCTGGCCGGATTGCCCGGTGCGCCGACGCTCGCGGTCATCACCGGCACCTATCGCGAAGACATCATCGTCAAGAGCCTCGACGCCGGCGCGATCGAGTGCATGTTCAAGAACGAAGCCAAGGAGCTGTTCCTCGCGCGCGTCAAGACGCTGTCGCGGCAGATCCAGATGCAGAAGTCGGTCGAGGCCGAACGCCAGCGGCTCGACGGCATCCTCGGTTCGGTCGGCGACGGCGTGTATGGCGTCGATCAGCAGGGCGTGGTCACCTTCATCAATCCGACCGGCCTGCGCCTGCTGGGGTATGCCGACGAAGAACAACTGATCGGCAAGCAGGCCCAGGGCCTGATCCATCAGTCGGCGGACGAGGCCAGCGCCGACGTCGTCGAATCGGGCCTGGGTCAGGCCTATACCGCCGGCAATTCGCTCAAAGGTCACGAGACTGTGTTCTGGCGTCGTGACAAGAGCGGCATGACGGTCGAATGCTCGGTGCTGCCGCTGGCGATCCAGAACCGGCGCCAGGGTTCCGTCGTGGTGTTCCGCGACATCTCCGAACGCAAGAGTGCCGACAGCCTGCGCTGGGAAATGACCCACGACAAGCTGACCGGCCTGGTCAATGCGCGGCATTTCACGCACCAGGTCGCGCAGGAACTGCAGCGCCGGCGTGAAGCGGGCGGCTATTCGTCGATCCTCTACATTGACCTCGACCGCTTCAGCGCGATCGTCGACGCCGCCGGCTTGCCGGCCAGCGAGCGGCTGCTCGTCGAAATCGCGACCGTGCTCGGCAAGCGTCTGCGCGAGCACGACGTGCTCGCACGCATCGAGGGCGACCGCCTTGCGCTGATGCTGTCCGGTGTGCAGCTGGAAAACCTGTTTCCGCTGGCCGACAGCTACCGCGAACTTCTGCACCAGTGCAAATACGAGGCCGGTGGCGCGACCCGGCCGGTCACGGCGTCGATTGGCGTCGCTGTCATCAGCCGCGAGACGCCGTCGGCGGAATACGTGGTCGAGCATGCGCGCCTGGCCTGTCGCACGGCCAAGCAGCGCGGCCGTGACCAGACCGAGATCTATGTCGGCGAGCACGACGCCCGCATCGCGCGCGAGATCGAAGCCGGCTGGACCGAACGCCTGCGCCAGGCCATGGAGCAGGAGCGCATCGTGTTGCTGGTGCAGCCGATCGTGCCCATCGCCGCGCTGCCGCGCAGCGAGTCAGCCGTGGTGCAGCGACAGGGCTGGCGGGTCAACGGCTCGGGCACAGCGGGGCAGGAATACCTGTTCGAAATCCTGATCCGCATGGTCGGCAAGGACGGCCAGCTGATCTCGCCTGGCGTATTCGTCCCGCTGGCCGAACGCGTCGGCATGATGCCCAAGCTGGACTTGTGGGTATTGAACCGCCTGCTGCGCTACCTGGCCGGCGTGCGCGGCGTGAAGGCGCCGGTCGCTTTCCACGTCAACCTGTCCAACATGACGCTGGCCGACCCGGATTCGCTCAAGCTGATCGAGGCGGCGATCCGCACCTCCGGCGTGCCGGCGCGTCAGCTCGTATTCGAGATCACCGAAACCTCGGAACTGACCAGCCTGCACAGCGCACGCAAGTTCATCTCGGCGCTGAAGAAACTCGGCGTCCGCTTCGCCCTCGACGATTTCGGCACGGGCTTTTCGAGCTTCACCCATCTGCGCCATCTGCCGGTCGACTTCGTCAAGGTCGAAGGCAGCTTCGTGCAGGGCA
>JAAFIT010000380.1 GCA_013298745.1 Sphingomonadales bacterium | reverse complement strand
GCTCTCAGAACAATGTCGATCCAAATTTGCACCTCAAAGTTTGGCGGCGACGCCACATTGAGAACTACGTACTGTGGCCCCCAGCGATTGCGCGAGCGGGCGAGCGAACTGAGGCCGAGGTCGTTCAATTGATGGCCGAACACGCTCTTGTGGTACCTGCCGACTTTGCCTCGCAGGATGTGGCCGATGCAATGGTCGATGCTCGCGGCAAGGAAATCACTCAAGAACACGCTGACTCCGTGAAGGCGAAATTCGGAATCCGCCCGATCGACATTGCCAAGGCTATGAACGCCGACGAGATACCCGAGGACGTTCGCTACCTCGTCGAATTGATCCGCGATCTCTGTGAACACTAAAATTCTGCAAGCAGCGCTCTAAAGGAGGCCAGTTACGGTGAGCCTATCGTTCCCGAACGGTCGCCTCGAGAGTGCCGTTAACGGCATCGAACCGCACGCAAACATACCTGCATGTAAAAAACCAATCATGTTGATCGACACCACCTGGGTAAATGGTGGCTTTTTTCCACCTGTTGGCGGACCAACGAATAACCAGGATCGGGGCCCAAAGCCGACACAAGAACGCGATCAAACCAGCGCAAGTTGCACCCTTCGTCCAACAATCGCCGCTGCCCGCTGGAGCGTCTCGATCGTCACATTGCCGTCGTTCGGGTCGAGCACCCGGTCAACCTGCGTCCGGCTCGTATGCATCAGCACCGCAAGGCGGGTCTTGGTCAGGCCCCTCTCTTTCATCGCGTCGGCAAGCTGCCAGGCGATGACCTCCTTGATGGCCTTCGCCTGAAATTCCGCCAGCACGCCTTCGGTTTCGAGGAAGCTGTCGAGGGTCGAGCCGCGGTGCTTGTTGTCAGCCATTTTCAACCTCCTTCTGGCGTTTGCGGGCCGTTTCCAGGTCCGGCGCCGGTGTTTTCTGGGCCTTCTTGATGAAGGCGTGCAACGCATAGATTTCGCCGCCGTGAAAGCAGAACAGAACCCGCGCCGTCCTCCTATCGGGCAGTGGCGTTCGAACCTCGAACAGCCCCTTGCCCATAGGCCTGACCAGCGGCATTCCGACCGGCCAGCGATACTGAACGCGCTGGAGGTCTTGCCCGACCGCGCGCCGGTTTGCTTCGGGGAGATCGATCAGCCATTCGCGGACGGGCTCGTTGCCCGACATCGAACGCTAGAAGACGACCTCGATCCGTTGCGGCACATCTTTGACCATGTGTACCTTCTATCATGCAATGCACCTTTTATGGTGCGATTGTCAACGGGTCTGACAAATGCAGCGGCTGGGGAATGCGCCCGGCCGCTGCCATCACCGGCTATCGGGTGAAAGGCCGGCCCTCATTGGCAAACGGGATCGGCCTGCCCGCCAATGCCGCCGCCAGGAACCCGCTCACTACCTCGGCCGCCTCGATCGCCGGCTTGTCGCCGAGATGCATGTACCGCTCCGAGTTTCTGACGCGACTGTGACCTAGCAGCTTGGCGATGGTTGGCGTGTTCTCGCTTTCCAACGCCGCATGGCTGGCGAAGGTGTGGCGGATATCGTGCAGCCGAAGCGGCGGAATGCCGTTCGGCGCCAGGACCTCCTTGCGCCAGAAGTTGATGACGGATTTCGTGTGGCCATCCTTCTTGCATCGCGCGGGAAAGACCCATGGGTTGCCGCGCAGGCGCGGGATGCGTCGCAACGCCTCCTGGGCCGCATCGGCAAGGTCGATCTGCCGGGGTCCGGTCTTGCTGTCGTAAAGGTGCATGTAGCGTCCGACGACATTCTCCCAACGCAAGCTGAGGATCTCGTTGCGTCGGCATCCGGTGTAGAGAAACATCCGGATCGCGCCGACATGCAACGGCTTCGTTTTCTCCAGCTTGTCGAGCGTCGCGCCGACGCGCTTGAGTTCAGCCTCGCTGAGATACCGTTCAAATTTGCGGCGAGGGTTATGCTTGATCCCCGGGCATGGGTTCGAATGTGGCGGCAGTACACCCCAGTCTTCGGCCTTGCGGAACATATGGGACAGCATGCCGAGTGCCCGGTTGGCGCCGCCCGGTGATGTCTCGGTGTATTTGACGAACCATGCCAGCACCACCTCCTCGTCGATCTGGTCGAGGAACAGCTTGCCGAATGCCGGCAGCAGCTGGGTATCGCGATAGACATCGTTCGCCTTGATTGTACGCGGCTTCCACTTGACCGCCCAGCGCCGCCAGTAGGTGGCGCAGAACTCGTGGAACTGCGGCGTAGCGCGTGCCTGTTTGCGCCGGGCCAGCGGGTCGCGCTTGACCTTGGCTTCAAGGATCAGCAGCTGCGCCTTGCCGCGCGCCTCCGCCTCGGTGACGACAGCGGCGTTGCCGAGATGGATCTTGCTGACGACACCCCGGATGCGGGTGAAGACGATCCAGGTCCGCCGCCCACTTGCATGAAAGCGTAGACCAAAGCCGGGCAGGGTCTGGTCCCAGACAACGCGGTCATCCTTGATAAGCGGGTAAAGGTCGCGGCGCGGGAAGCGACGCGTGGCGAGCTTGGTCGCCGGCGGGAACTGCGGTTCGATCATTTGTTGGCTCCCTTCGCTTCAAAGCCGGTGGCACGAGCCATGTGGCCGACGACACGGCCGGCGGCGGCGCGCACGCTGCTATCACTGAGGTGCGCGTAGCGCTCGGTGCTTTCGAGAACGCCGTGGCCCAGCAACCGGCTAATCGTCGGCATGCTCACACCGTTCATGACAGCATAGCTGGCGAAAGTGTGCCGAAGGTCGTGAAGCCGGAAGTCCTCCAGCCTCGCGCGTTTTCGGATGGCATTCCAGACAAATATCGGCATTTCAAAATGCTCGTCACTATCTGGTTTTCGAAACACCCAGCGTGCCGTCTGATCGATCAGCACGCACTTGATGACGGCTCGCGCGGCCGTACCGACATAGACAGGTCGCGGTCCGGTCTTGCTGTCCTTCAGATGGAAGAAGCCCTCATCGATCTCGTCGGGCTCAAGCCCTTCGATTTCGTCTGAACGGGCGCCCGACAGCAGCAACAGCCGAACAATGGCGCAGGCTTCTGGATGGACGGCGTCATAGTGCGTGAGTGTTTCGCCAAGCCGGGCCAGCTCTTCGATGGACAGGAAACGAATGCGGTTGTTTGCCTTGTACCGCGTGATGTTGCGGCACGGGTTCGATTGGCGCGGCCGCAGTTTCAGCGTCTCTGCAAACCTCATCATGCCGGACAGCACCGGCATGCCGCGGTTGGCGAGGCCCGGCCGATCGCTCATGCTGTCGAACCAGTTGAGCACCATTTCGCGGCTGATGTCGCAGACGGCGGTCGCGCCGAACTCGGGAACGAAGATTCTGTCGATAATCCTGCGGGTGGTTCTGCGGGTT
>JAAFIT010000038.1 GCA_013298745.1 Sphingomonadales bacterium | reverse complement strand
CGGCAACATCCGCAGCCTCGATGCCGGGATGAAGCTGCGCGATCTCCTCGCCATGGTCGCCGATTTCCGCCGCGAGGATGATGTGACGCCGATCATCCTGATGGGCTATTTCAACCCGATCCTCGCCTATGGCTGCGCGCGCTTTGCCGCCGATGCCAAGGCGGCCGGTCTCGATGGCACAATCGTCGTCGATCTGCCGCCCGAGGAAGCCGCCGAGCTGGTGCCCGATCTCGGCGCCCATGGCCTGCATCTCATCCGGCTGGCGACACCGACCACCGATGCGGCACGGCTGCCCAAGGTGCTCGATGGTGCGTCGGGCTTTCTCTATTATGTCGCGGTCGCCGGCGTCACCGGTGCCAATGCCGCCACCGCCAGCGATGTGGCCGAGGCCGTCGCGCGCCTGAAGGCATCGACCAACCTGCCGATCGCCGTCGGTTTCGGCGTGCGCACCCCCGAACAGGCCGCCGCCATCGCCGTCAATGCCGATGCCGTTGTCGTCGGATCGGCGATCGTCGATACCATTGGCGCTGCCGCTGCCGAACGTGCCAATGATATTCCCGCCCGGGTCGGCGCGCTTGTCGCCGGGCTTGCCACCGCCGTTCGCGGCGCGCGTCTAAAGGATCAAGCCGCATGAGTTGGTTGACCCGCACCCGCCAGCAATTGACCGGTTTCATGTCGCGGCGCGAAACGCCCGACAATCTGTGGACCAAGTGCCGCAACTGCGGAACCATGGTCTACACCAAGGAATGGGAAGAAAATCAGTCGGTCTGCCCGCGCTGTGACCATCATGAACGCATCGGCCCCAAGGCGCGTTTTGCCCAGATTTTCGATGGCGATTACGCCACGGTCGCCGTCGCCAAGGTGGCCGAAGACCCGCTGAAATTCCGCGATCAGAAGCGCTATGTCGATCGCCTCAAGGCCGCCAAGGCGGCCACGGGTGAGCCCGAAGCGATGACCGTCGGCGATGGCAGCATCGCCGGCGTTCGCGCCATCGTTGCCGTGCAGAATTTCGCCTTCATGGGCGGATCGATGGGCATGGGCGTCGGCGAGGCGTTTCTGGCTGGCGCGCGTGCCGCGGTTGATGCCGGCGTGCCGTTCGTCGTCTTCACCGCCGCCGGTGGCGCCCGCATGCAGGAAGGCATTCTCAGCCTGATGCAGATGCCGCGCACCACGGTGGGCATTGCCGAGCTGAAAGAGGCCGGCCTGCCCTATGTCGTCGTCCTCACCGATCCGACCACTGGCGGCGTCACCGCCAGCTATGCCATGCTCGGCGATATCCAGATTGCCGAGCCCAAGGCGCTGATCGGTTTTGCCGGGCAGCGCGTCATCGAACAGACCATCCGCGAAAAGCTGCCTGAAGGCTTCCAACGCGCCGAATATCTGCTCGATCACGGCATGCTCGACATGGTCGTCCATCGCGCCGAACTGAAGGACACGCTGGCACGCGTGCTCGGCCTGTTGATGGCGCGACGGATGGCGCGCGCTGCCTGATGTCGGGAGCAACGGGCAAGGGGCCAAGCGGTGGCGCGCGGATGGACCGCGCACGTTCCGACAATGCCGTTCTCGATGCACTGCTCCAGGCCGCCTTCGCGCTGCACCCGACCGAAATCGAGCTGAGCCTTGGCCGGCTTGAACGACTGCTGGCGAGGCTCGGCAACCCGCACCAGAAGCTGCCGCCGGTGTTTCATGTCGCCGGCACCAACGGCAAGGGCTCGACCTGCGCCTTCCTGCGCGCCTGTCTCGAGGCCTCGGGCGCGCGCGTCCATGTCTATACCTCGCCGCATCTGATCCGCTTCAATGAACGCATTCGCGTCGCCGGCCATATCATCAGCGATGATGCGCTCGCCGAGCTGCTGCGCGAGGTGCTCGCGCGCAACGCCGGCCAGCCGATCACCTTTTTCGAGCTGACAACGGCGCTGGCGTTTCTCGCCTTCGCGCGTGAGCCCGCCGATGCCTGCATCATCGAAGTCGGCATGGGCGGCCGGATGGACGCCACCAACATCATCCCGCCGCCGCTGGTGACCGGGATCGCCCAATTGGGGCTTGATCATCAGCAATGGCTGGGCCCGACGATCCTCGATATCGCCCGCGAAAAGGCCGGCATCGCCAAAAAAGGCACGCCGATGGTGGTGTCACGCTATTCCAAGCCGGTCACGGCGCGAATCGCCGAAGTTGCCGGTGTCGCCGGGGCGCCGTTGCTGGTGCGTGGGCAGGATTGGGATGCCGCGGTTTATGATGGCGTGCTGCATTTCCGCGATGCCGAAGGCCGCCTCACCCTGCCGCTGCCGCGCCTCGCCGGCGCCCACCAGATCGACAATGCCGGCCTCGCCATCGCCATGCTGCGCGCACAAAAGCTGCTGCCGGTGCCCGAAGCGGCGTTGCGCGCCGGCATGGGCTGGGCCGAATGGCCGGCGCGGCTGCAACGGCTCGAACCGGGGCCGCTGGCGGCGCTGCTGCCCGCCGGCAGCCTGTTGATGGTCGATGGCGGCCACAATCCCGCCGCCGGCCGGGCACTGGCCGAAAGCCTGACGCCCGAACTGACCGGTGGCCGCCCGGTGGCGATGGTGGTCGGCATGCTGGCGCCCAAGGACGCGACAGGCTTTCTGAAGGCGTTCACCGGCCGCGTGGCGACGATCCACACCGTGCCGATCCCCGGCCATGACCATCACGACCCGGCAAACCTCGCCGCCGATGCCGCCTCAGCCGGCTTTCCGGCGCACGCCGCGACCGGGCTCGTCGCGGCGTTGAAGGCCATCGCCGCAAAGGCCGATCCGGCGCAGCCGCCGCTGGTGCTCATCGCCGGCTCGCTGCACCTGGCCGGGCATGCGCTGGCGCTCAACGAACAAAGCGCCGGCTAGCGAGTGGATTTCGTCTGACGCTGGCGGCCGACCGTGATGGTATTACGATTGACCGCAATTGGTGGAGAACGGACGTCTCTCAATCGAATGAAAAGGCGATCAGTCTTCAGAGCTGCCCGCCACATAATCAATGCTGAACGGCTTGTTTGTGATGAACAGCGCTACCATGTCTCCATCTGACGATGCGCCGTGTTGCATTGGTTCGCCTTCGGGAAACCATACAAACGTTCCGGGGCCGAATTCACCACGGTGAGTTACGAGCTTGCCCTCAAGGACGTACATTCCATGACCGCAAGGATGCGTGTGGTGAGGGTTTGTGAAGCCGGCTGGATACCGGAGCATCACCACGCTCATGCCGGTTTCCGGCTCATCGAGTAACGGCCTGACGTAAAATGGTCGCCCGATTTGCTCCAGCAGCATTTCTGTCCATTCGATTTCAGACGGATTCACCACCTGGATTTTGCCGGTAATCATCGTCTTCCCCTGATTATGAGTATCGCGACTTCTGCCCTGTGTTGGCATACAAGGACGACCGAAAAGGCGAAAGGAACAAACAGGCTGGCGCCTTCTGTCCGACTTTGCCCATTTGTGAGTGTCTGCAGGTTGGCGAGAGCAACCTCTGCATCCAGAGTACCGAGCGTCAGGTTTCAGCCACTAAACCTTTAGCGGCAGCCGCCCGACGCCGGTGGCCGGGTCGCATTCCGGCAATTCGGCATAGCTCGCCCGCCGGCCATCACGGCTGATCCAAATTCGCAAAGACGCGCGTTCCGGACACGGACGATAGCGCCAGCGGAATTCCCAGCCATCGGCCCAGCGGGCATCCTCGCGGGCAGCGAAATTGCGTGAGGGTTCGCCGCTGCCGTTGGTGTACTGGACCTGCAGGCGATCGGCGATGCGCGCGGCGGTCGGCGCATCGATGTCGCGGCGCCACAGCATCACCAGCGCCGCAAAGACCAGGCCGATACCGACGCCGAGCAACAGCAGCCGGCGGCGGCGCGGCGCGGGAGATGCGGGACTGGACAGATCGGCCATGCACCCGTTGTAGCCAGCGGCTGCGGGCCTGACGAGAGGGGGCGCAAACTTTGGCGTTTTGGTTGACAGCACCAGCGCCTTCGATTAGGCGCTCCCCTTCGCATCGGCGGGGCTTTCCGAGTCCCGTCGCTTTCATGATTTGATTCCAAGGTACAAGCGATGTTCGCAGTTGTGCGCACCGGCGGCAAACAATATCGGGTCGCCACCGATGACAAGATCCTCGTCGAAAAGATCGAGGGCGAAGCCGGCACGAGCGTCACGCTCGAAACCCTGATGTCGGGCGAAGCCGGCACGGTGAAGACCGGTGGCGCTGTCACCGCCGAAATCGTTGCGCAGACGAAGGGTGACAAGGTCATCATCTTCAAGAAGCGTCGTCGCCACAATTATCGTCGCAAGAACGGTCATCGCCAGCAGCTGACCGTCCTGAAAATCACTTCGGTCGGGTAAGAGACAATGGCACATAAGAAAGCAGGCGGTAGTTCGCGCAACGGTCGTGATTCGATCGGTCGCCGTCTTGGCGTGAAGCGCTTCGGTGGGCAGGAACTGCTCGCCGGCACCATCATCATCCGCCAGCGCGGCACCAAGGTTCACCCCGGCCGCAACGTCGGCCTGGGCAAGGATCACACGCTGTTCGCCACCTCGGATGGCGTCGTCGTGTTCCACGAAGGCAAGCTCGGCCGCAAGTACGTCAGCGTCGATCCGGCACCGGTCACGGCTGAAATGGCGATTGCCGCTGAATAAGGCCATCCGGCCTTCGCCTTTTGCGAATTGAAAAGGGGGGAGCCGGGCAACTGGCTTCCCCCTTTTTTCATCGAATCGACGCCTTCCATGCAGTTTCTCGACCAAGCCAAGATCTTCATCGCTTCCGGCCAGGGCGGCGATGGCAGCGTGTCGTTCCGCC
This sequence comes from Sphingomonadales bacterium, assembly GCA_013298745.1. Lineage (GTDB taxonomy): Bacteria > Pseudomonadota > Alphaproteobacteria > Sphingomonadales > Sphingomonadaceae > Sandarakinorhabdus. Next base: position 6,527 of record JAAFIT010000038.1, on the reverse strand, counting down.
GTGAAAAGTTCGTCGAATTCGGCGGCCCCGATGGCGGTGACGGTGGCAAGGGCGGCGATGTCGTGTTCGAGTGCGTCGATGGCCTCAACACGCTGATCGACTTTCGCTATTCGCAGCATTTCAAGGCCGGCCGCGGCCAGCACGGCATGGGCCGCAACCGCACCGGCGCCGGCGCCGATGATCAGGTGATTCGCGTCCCCGTCGGCACCCAGATCCTCGCCGATGATGACGATCGCAGCCTGATCGCCGACATGACCCGCCCCGGCCAGCGCGTCGTGCTGCTGCGCGGCGGCGACGGCGGCAAGGGCAACAGCCATTACAAGACCAGCACCAACCGCGCGCCGCGGCAGTTTCAGCCGGGCTTTCCCGGCGGCGAGCTGTGGGTGTGGCTGCGGCTGAAGCTGCTCGCCGATGCCGGGCTTCTGGGTGCGCCGAACGCCGGCAAATCGACCTTCCTCAACGCCGTTTCCAACGCCGCCGCCAAGGTGGGCGATTATCCGTTCACTACCCTCAAACCTCAACTCGGCGTCGTCGCCCACAAGGGCAAGGAACTGGTGATGGCCGATATCCCCGGCCTGATCGCCGGCGCCGCCGATGGCATCGGCATCGGTGACCGCTTTCTCGGCCATATCGAACGTTGCCGCGTCCTCCTCCACCTTGTCGATGCCAGCGCCGCGTCGCCCACCAAGGCGTGGCGGACGGTGCGCGACGAGCTCGAAGCCTATGGCGGCGGCCTCATCGACAAGCCCGAGGTGCTGGCGCTGACCAAGTCCGATCTCGTCACCCCCGCCAGCCTCGCCGCCAAAAAGCGCGCCCTCGCCAAGGCCAGCGGCCAGGAGGTGCATGTCATCTCCGCCGCCACCCGCCAGGGCGTCGATGGCGTGCTCGATGCGCTGATCATGCTCGCCGGGCGTGATCTCGGCGCGGTCAAGTCCGAGGGCCGGGCATGGACGCCGCTCTAGACCGCTTCAGCCCCGAAACGTGCCCGCGGCTGGTCATCAAGATCGGCTCGTCGCTGCTCGTCGCCGCCGATGGCAGCGTGCGGCGTGACTGGCTGGAAAGTGTCATCGACGATGTCGCCGCGCGTCGCACCGCCGGGCAGCAGGTCGTCATCGTCTCGTCGGGCGCTATCGCCCTGGGCGCCAAGCGACTCGGCCTGCCCAAGGGCGGCCGCGCCAGCCTTGAAGACGCGCAGGCCGCCGCCGCCACCGGGCAGATCGCGCTCAGCCAGATCTATGCCGAAATGTTCAGCGCGCGCGGCATCATCGCGGCGCAGATCCTGCTGACGCTGGGGGACCTTGAAGACCGGCGACGCTTCCTCAATGTCGCCGCGACGCTCGACCGGCTGCTCAGCCTTGGCGTCGTGCCGGTGCTCAACGAGAACGACAGCGTCGCGACGCAAGAAATCCGCTTCGGCGACAATGATCGGCTGGCAGCACGCGCTGGCCAGGCCGCAGGCGCTTCGGGCGTCATCCTGCTCAGCGATATCGACGGGCTGTACACCGCCAACCCGGCCACCGACCCCAACGCCAAACTCATCCCCATCGTCGAAAAGCTCGATGCGCGAATCGAGGCGATGGCCGATGGCACCAGCGGCTCAGGGCTCGGCTCGGGCGGCATGACCGCCAAGGTCCAGGCGGCGCGAATCGCCAACAGCGCCGGCGTCCATCTGGCGATCATCGACGGCCGCATCGCCGCGCCGCTGCAGGCCTTCGCCGCCACCGGCCACGGCACCGTCTTCGTCGCCGGCGAAGGCGCCCGCGGCAAAAAGGCCTGGCTCGCCGGCCGCCTGACACTGAAGGGCAAACTCCATATCGACGCCGGTGCGGTCAACGCGCTCGCCACCGGCAAGAGCCTGCTCGCCGCCGGCGTCACCCGCGTCGAAGGCCGCTTCGAACGCGGCGACCCGGTGGAAATCCTCGGGCCTAATGGCATCGCCGTGGCGCGCGGGCTGGCGGGCTACGATGCCGCCGACGCCGCCGCGATTGCGGGAGCGCGCAACGAGGCGCAGGCGCAGATTTTGGGCTACGCGCCGCGTGCTGCGCTGGTGCACCGCGATCATCTGGTGACGCTTTAGCGAAGAGCCTCCGGCGGGCGGGGCCCTTGGCCCTGCACCCGATTATGAGAGCTTGGGATAATCGGTGTAGCCCTCCGGCCCGCGGATATACCAGGTCTTCGGGTTGTCGGCGTTGAGCGGCGCGCGGTCGCGGAAGCGTTCGACGAGATCGGGGTTGCCGATATAGGCCCGGCCCCAGGAAATCGCGTCGGCGACGCCCGAATCGAGGTCGGCCTGCGCCGTTTCGGGGGTGTAATCCTGGTTGAGCACCAGCGGACCGCGAAACACCTGCCGGATCTTCGGGCTCAGCTTTGGCACGTTGGTGGCGCCATAGGTGCCATCGGGCGTCAGTTCGCGCAGTTCGAGGAAGGCGAGGCCGAGCTTGTCGAGCGCGCGCGCTGCCGGCAGGAAGACGCTTTCCGGGTCGCTGTCATCGGTGCCCTGCGATTCGCCATTGGGCGACAGGCGAATGGCGGCGCGATCGCCACCGACTTCGGCGACAACGCGCTCCATGACTTCGCGCATTAGGCGGATACGGTTTTCCGGCGCGCCGCCATACTCATCGTCGCGCGCGTTGACGCCGTTGCGCAGGAACTGATCGATCAGATAGCCGTTGGCGCTGTGGACCTGGACGCCATCGAACCCGGCGGCGATCGCGTTGCGCGCCGCATTGGCATATTCGTCGAGCGTTCGCTTGATATCGTCGAGCGTCGCAGCGCGCGGGGTGCCATAGGGGTTCTTGTCCGGCACCGCATAGGGCGCGCGGACCGGCGACGACGATATCGATTCGGAACCGATGGTATCGGGGCGGGCCAGCCGGCCCATGTGCCACAACTGTGCCATGATGCGCCCACCCGCGGCATGAACGGCGGCGGTGATCGGCTTCCACGCTTCGGTCTGTTCCGCCGTCCAGATCCCCGGCGTGCGTGGCCAGCCCAGCCCGATCCGGCTGATGCCGGTCGCTTCGGAAATGATCAGCCCGGCGCTGGCGCGCTGGCTGTAATACTCGGCCATCAATTCGGTCGGGACATGGCTGTCGCTCGACCGCATGCGCGTCAGCGGCGCCATGAAGATGCGATTCGGGGCGTGAATGGCGCCGATCGTTATCGGGTCGAAGAGGCTGGGCATGGGGGTCACTTTCGAGGAGTTGCCACCGTTGTTGCCGCTGAATGACGCTGGGCGCCACCATCCATATTCAGGGTCAGCGCCCCCGGAATCGCGGATTGCCGCCTCCCCGGCTTCGATTTAGAAAGCGGTCATGTCTATCCCTGTCATTTCGGCCACCGGCCTGTTCACGCCCAGCGACAGCATTTCGAATGTCGAGCTGGTCGACAGCTTCAACACCTATGTGACGCAGCACAATGCCGCGCATGCGGCAGCGATCGCGGCGGGCGAGGTCGCGGCGCTCGAGCCGAGCTCGGTGGAATTCATCGAGAAGGCGAGCGGCATCCGCGCGCGTTATGTGCTGGCCAAGGCGCCGATTCTCGATCCCGCCATCATGGCGCCGCGCTGGGATGAACGGCCCAATGAGCAGATATCGGTGCTGGCCGAGATCGGCGTGGCGGCAGCCAGGGATGCGCTGGCGCGCGCCGGCCGTGACGCGCGTGATGTCGATGCGGTAATCTGTGCGTGCTCAAACATGCAACGCGCCTACCCAGCGATCGCCATCGAGATACAGGACGCGCTCGGCATCGACGGCTTTGGTTTCGACATGAATGTCGCCTGTTCGTCGGCGACCTTTGGCATCCAGACCGCGGCCGATTTCATCCGCGCCGGCAATGCGAAATCGGTGCTGGTGGTCAATCCGGAAATTTGTTCGGGGCATCTGAATTGGCGCGACCGCGACAGCCATTTCATATTCGGTGATGTCGCGACCGCCATTCTGGTCGAAGCCAAGGACGTGGCACCGGCGCAGCATTGGGAGCTGATCGGCACCAAGCTCAAAACCGTGTATTCGAACAATATCCGCAACAATTTCGGCTTTCTCAACCGTGCCACGCCCGAAACCACCGGCGCGCGCGACAAGCTGTTCGTCCAGGAAGGCCGCAAGGTCTTCAAGGAAGTCGTCCCGATGGTGTCGCAAATGATCGCCGAGCAGATGGAGCGCTTTGCGCTGGCGCCGACCGACATCCGTCGGCTGTGGCTGCATCAGGCCAATGCCGGGATGAACCGGCTGATCGCCGGCCGCGTGCTCGGCCATGAAGCCAGCGAGGACGAAAGTCCGACGGTGCTCGATACCTATGCCAACACCTCGTCGGCCGGATCGATCATCGCGTTCCACCTCAACAACGACGATCTCCAGCCCGGCGATACCGGCGTGATCTGCTCGTTCGGCGCCGGCTATTCCGCCGGCACGGTGTTCGTGCGCAAGGCGGCGTAAGATTTGCCTCCGGCGGCTGGGGCCGTTGGCCCCAGACCCCAATTGGCCGCCGTCCGCAGGTAATATCGCACCGACTTTGGGGTTAAATGCAATGAAATAGGGTCTGGGGCCTGCTGCCCCAGCCGCCGGAGGCCCTCCTTCTTACCGGCATTTTGCGTTTGCACAGCGTTGTGACAAAAGGCGCCGATGATGACTTCGGCCGCCGCCTGCCCTGACGCCAACGCGCTAATTGCCGCGATGGGTGCGGCTGCACGCGACTCGGCAGCAGTGCTGGCGGCGACACCGACGGAGGCCAAGGCGGCGGCGCTGCGCGCGGCGGCGGCGGCGTTGCACGCGGCGAGCGCCGGTATCGAAGCCGCCAATGCGCTGGATATGGAGGCCGCGCGCGCCGCCGGGCTGTCGCCGGCGATGCTCGACCGGCTGCTGCTGACGCCGGCGCGGATTGCCGCGATGGCCGATGGGGTTGCGAGCATCGCGGCGCTGCCCGATCCGGTGGGTGAGACCATCACGCGCTGGCAGCGGCCCGATGGCCTGGCGTTTACGCGTGTCCGCGTGCCGCTCGGCGTGATCGGCATCATTTACGAAAGCCGCCCCAATGTCACTGCCGATGCCGGCGCGCTGTGCCTGATGGCGGGCAATGCCTGCATCTTGCGCGGTGGCTCGGAGGCGGCGCGCAGCAACCGCGCCATCCATGCAGCGCTCGTTACCGGGATGAAGGCAGCAGGGCTGCCCGAAACCGCAATCCAGTTGGTGCCGACCACGGACCGTGCTGCCGTGGGCGCAATGCTCGGCGCGCACGGGGTGATCGACATCATCATCCCGCGCGGCGGCAAGGGGCTGGTGGCGCGCGTCCAGGCCGAGGCCCGCGTGCCGGTGCTGGCGCATCTGGATGGCATCAACCATGTCTATGTCGACAAGGCCGCCGATCCGAAGATGGCGGTCGATATCGTCGTGAATTCGAAGCTGCGGCGCACCGGCGTCTGCGGATCGATGGAGACCTTGCTGATCGATCGAGCCGCGCCTCACCTCGCGGCGCGGGTGCTCAAGGCATTGCTCGATGCCGGCTGCGAGGTGCGGGTGACGCCGGAACTGGCCGGGATCGACGCGCGGCTGACAGCGGCCGACGCTGCCGACTGGGACACCGAATATCTCGACGCGATTGCGTCCGCGACGTTCGTTGACGGCGTTGACGGCGCCATCGCGCATATCGCTGCGCACGGCTCGCACCATACTGACGCGATTGTCACCGATGATGCCGCTGCGGCTGCGACCTTCCTCGCCCGCGTCGACAGCGCCATCGTGCTGCACAATGCCTCGACGCAATATGCCGATGGCGGCGAGTTCGGCTTCGGCGGCGAAATCGGCATTTCGACCGGGCGGCTGCATGCGCGCGGCCCCGTCGGGCTCGAAGGGCTGACGATTTACAAGACGCTTGTCACCGGCACAGGGCACATCCGGCCTTGAAGCGTGTCGGGCTATTGGGTGGCTCGTTCAATCCGGCGCATGCCGGCCACCGCCATATCAGCATCGAGGCGCTGCGGCGCTTGCAGCTTGATGAAGTCTGGTGGCTGGTCAGCCCGCAAAACCCGCTGAAGTCCGCCGCCGGCATGGCGCCGCTGGCGGTTCGGCTCGCGTCGGCGCGCGCGGTGGCGCGGCATCCACGCATCGAGGTGACGGCGATCGAGGCAAAACTCGGCACCCGCTTTGCCGTCGACACCGTCACGGCGTTGCAGGCGCGCACCCCCAAAACCGCCTTCATCTGGCTGGCGGGCGCCGATATCCTGCCCGAACTCCACCGCTGGCACCGCTGGCGCGATCTGCTCCATCGGCTGCCGATTGCCGTTTTGGCGCGGCCGCGCTACACAGGTTCGGCAATGCGGTCTCCGGCGATGGCCTGGGCACGGCGCTGGCGCCACCCGGCCGGCACCGCGGCCGACTGGCCGGACTGGCCAACGCCGGCGATTGTGGTGCTCGATACACCCGCCAACCCGCAATCGGCGACGGCGATACGCAATGAAAATCCGGGCTGGACCCGGCGCTTTACGACCCAAGACTGAAGATCGGACGTTTTTTGACTGATACCAAGACCAC
>JAAFIT010000379.1 GCA_013298745.1 Sphingomonadales bacterium | reverse complement strand
CGCGGGTCTTGTCCACCCAGTCGGTATCGGCCAGTGCCGCGATGGCGCCGGCCTGACCGGTGGTCGGCACGTTGAACGGCGCGCGGATGCGGTGCATTGCGTCGATGATGCTGGGCTGCGCATAGGCCCAGCCGATGCGCTGCGCCGCGAGCCCATAGATTTTGGAGAAGGTGCGCAGCGCGACAACGTTGGGGAACTGGCGAGCAAGGCCGATGCCATCTTCATATTCACCTTCGGCAAATTCGGCATAGGCGGCATCGAGCGCGAAGACGCAATCCGATGGCAGCCCGGCATGAAGGCGGCGAACTTCGGCAGCCGAAATCAGCGTGCCCGTCGGGTTGTTGGGGTTGGCGAGAAAGACGACGCGGGTGCGCGGTGTGATCGCGGCAAGCAGCGCATCGACGTCGCAGGCGTAATCATCGTCGGGCGCCACCACTGGCGTCGCGCCGACGCGGCGGGCGGCGATGTCATACACCGCAAAGCCGTGGCGGACGTACAGGACTTCATCGCCAACGCCCGCGAAGGCGCCAGCGACAAGGTGCAGCAGTTCATCGGAACCGGTGCCGCAGATGACGCGATCGACCTCGATGCCGTGTCGTGCCGCCAGCGCTTCTCGCAACGCGGTCGAAGCGGGATCGGGGTAAAGATGGCTGTTGCCGAGCACCGCCGTCATCGCTTCGACAGCCTTGGGCGAAGGACCGAAGGGGTTTTCGTTCGACGACAGCTTGGCGACGACCGGGCGTCCGCCGAGGCTGGCCTTGCCGGGCACATAGGCGTGCAGGCCGGCAACATACGGCTTCATCGTCGGGGCAGGGCTGGCTGTCATGCGCCGGGGCTTTAGGCGAGATGACCGATGAGGGAAAGAGCCCCGCTTGCCGCGCAATGGCGCGGCGGCTAGTGTCATAGACACCTAACGCATTCAATCAAAGGGTTCCCATGCGCGCGTTGTTGTTGTCTGCCACCGCTGTTGTTGTCGCTCTCGCCGTCCCGGCTGTCGCCGCGCCGCAATATGGCACCTATGGTTTCGACACCAAGGGCATGGACACGACCGTCAAGCCCGGTGACGATTTCTTCGCTTTCGCCAATGGCAATTGGGACAAGAACACGCCGATCCCGGCAGATCGCTCGGGCTATGGCGTCGCCTATGTACTCGATGATCTGTCGCGCCAGCGCACCCGCGAAATCATCGAAGCGGCGGCCGCCAATCCCGGTACCTCCGACGATGCCCGCCGCGTCGGCACCTACTATGCGACCTTCATGGACGAAGCCGCCATCGAGGCGAAGGGCCTGGCGCCCTTGCAGCCGGCGCTTGACCGGATAGCGGCGATTGCCAGCCGTGATGATCTCGCCAAGGCGCTCGGCGCGGCGCAGCGCGTCGGCATCGCCGGGCCGTTCCGCATTGGCGTGGAGCAGGACCCCAAGAACCCCGAGCGCCATATCGTCGGCATGGGCCAGAGCGGGCTGGGGATGCCCGATCGCGATTATTATCTCGTCGACAATCCCAAATTTGTCGAAACCCGCGCCAAATATGTCGATCATATCGCCGCAATGTTCAAACTCGCCGGCTTCGATAACGCCCGCGCCCGCGCCGAGGCGGTCTTCGCCCTCGAAAAGTCCATCGCTCAGGCGCATTGGACCAATGTCGAAAACCGTGATCCGGTGAAGACCTACAATCCACGTGACCCGCAGACACTCGCCGCCGGCGCTCCCGGCTTCAACTGGTCGTCGTTCCTCGATGCCGCCGGTGTCGGGTCGCAGCGTGATCTCGATATCGGCCAGCCGAGTGCCTTTGCCGGCATGGCCAAGCTTGCTGCCGAAGCGCCGTTGCCGGTGTGGAAGGATTATCTGGCGTTCAAGACCTTGAAGGCCCGTGCTGGCGTGCTGCCAAAGGCCTTCGTCGACGAAAATTTCAATTTCAACGGCAAGGTCTTGTCCGGCCAGCCCGAAATCCAGCCGCGCTGGAAGCGCGGAGTGAATGCCATCAACGCCTATATGGGGGAATCGGTCGGGCGGCTTTATGTCGACAAATATTTCACCCCCGATGCCAAGGCCAAGATCGATGATCTGGTGAAGAACCTCCTGCTCGCCATGGGCAAGCGCATCGACAATGCCGACTGGATGTCGGACACGACCAAGAAGGAGGCGCGCGCCAAGCTGGCGACCTTCAACCCCAAGATCGGCTATCCCGACAAGTGGCGCGATTATTCGAAGATGCAGATCGTCGCAGGTGATGCGGTGGGCAATGTCGATCGCGCCACGGCGTTCGATTATGATCGCGATCTCGCCAAATTGGGGGCGCCGCTCGACCGCGGTGAGTGGTTCATGGCGCCGACCGTGGTCAACGCCTATTACAACCCGCCGATGAACGAGATCGTGTTCCCGGCCGCCATCCTGCAGCCACCGTTCTTCGATCCGCAGGCCGATCCGGCCGTCAATTATGGCGGCATCGGTGCGGTGATCGGCCATGAAATCAGCCATGGTTTCGACGATCAGGGCCGCCAGTATGACGCCAAGGGCGCGCTGCGCGACTGGTGGACCGCCGAGGACAACAAGGCCTTTACCGAGCGCGCAAAGAGGCTGGTGGCGCAGTACAATGCCTATGAACCGCTGAAGGGTAGCCATATCAACGGCGAACTGACGCTTGGCGAAAATATCGCCGATATCGCCGGCCTGCAGATTGCCTATGACGCCTGGAGGATGTCGCTGGGCGGCAAGCCGGCGCCGGTGATCGACGGGATGACCGGGGAACAACGCTTCTTCCTCGGCTATGCCCAGGCGTGGCGCGGCAAGGTGCGCGATGCCGCCAAGCTGGCGCAGCTGACGTCCGATCCGCACTCCCCCGATGCCGAGCGCGCCAAGACGGTCCGTAACATGGACCCCTGGTATGCAGCCTTCGGTGCCAAGCCGGGTGACAAGCTGTATCTGGCGCCAGCCGACCGCGTGAAGATCTGGTAAGCGGGGTAGCCTTTCCACCGCGGTTGTGGCCCCTCGCGGGGTGACAACCGCGGCGCAAGGCCTTACCGCGCGTCACAATGCCTGCCACGCAAACAGTCTCGCTCGATAGCCGTTTCGGCTTTGATTGCCGCGTCACGCTGCCGGGGCCGATGCTGCTCGCCAGCGGCCAATCGCTGGCGGCGCTCGAGATTGCCTACGAAACCTATGGCGTGCTCAACGCCGATGCGTCGAACGCCATCCTCATCTGCCACGCGCTGACGATGGACCAATATGTGGCGGGGCAGAACCCGCGCACCGGCAAGCCGGGCTGGTGGCCGCGGCTGGTCGGCGCCGACAAGCCGATCGATCCGGCGCGGCATTTCATCATCTGCGCGAATGTGCTCGGCGGCTGCAGCGGCTCC
>JAAFIT010000378.1 GCA_013298745.1 Sphingomonadales bacterium | reverse complement strand
TGAGCAGATTAGCGGCGCCACGCGCCGTCATGAGGCCGCCGCCGGTGCCGCCACCGATGCCAAGGCCGCCACCTTCCGACCGCTGCAACAGGATCACGCCCACCAGCGCGATGGCGATGAGCGTGTGAACGACGAGAAGAAAGGTGATCACGGACGGGAAACTTTCAGGCAGGACTGACGCGGCGATGTAGCGATGCGCCGACGATAGGGCAAGGTTGCCGCGTTCAGGAAGCGGCGGCCGCGATTGCCAGCAGGCTTGCCGCCGTCAGGCTGGCCCCGCCAACCAGTGCGCCGCCGACATTGGGCTGGCCTAGCAGCAGCGCCGCATTTTCGGGTTTCACCGAGCCACCATAAAGGATGCGAACCCCCTGCCCGGCGGCGCCGAAGCGCGTCACCAACTGCGCCCGGATGAAGCCGTGCACCGCAGCCACATCGTCAGGCGTCGGCGTACGACCCGTGCCGATGGCCCACACCGGCTCATAGGCGACGACAAGACCATCAACCGCATCAGGCAAGGAGCCCGCGAGCTGCTTGCCGACAACGGCCTCCACGTTCCCGGCGTCGCGTTGTGCCTCGGTCTCGCCAACGCACACAATGACATCGAGGCCCGCGGCACGTGCAACCATGGCCTTGGCGCGGACATCAGCGTCGGATTCGCCATTGTCGCTGCGCCGCTCGCTGTGGCCGACGATCACGAAACCTGCCCCGGCATCGACCAGCATTGTCGCCGAGACGCACCCGGTGTGCGCCCCAGATAGCTTTGCATGACAATCCTGGCCGCCAATACGCAACCGGCTCTGTGCCGTTGTCACGGCGCTGGCGATCAAGGTGAACGGTGGTGCGACCCAAAGGTCGTCGCGAGCCGCAGCCATCGCCGCGATCTCGCCCAGCGCGGCAGACAGCCCGTTCATCTTCCAGTTGCCGACTATCAACGCGTTTCCCATCGACTGCCTCACTTCACGAAACATCTGCCCTTTCGCGGCTGGTGCGCCTTGTGGCAAGCCGCCGCCGCCGTTACAACCGCGCGCTTTCCATCGGCATTGCGGTGCCATCGCCTGTTTGCAGTACCGGACCATAGACCAACATGATCAGCTTCATTCGCAAATGGCTTACCAGCTGGCCGGTAATCATCATGCTCGGCGTGTTGCTGGTTGCCTTTGCGGTAACCGGCGTTGGTGATCCGTTTGCCAGCAGCGCACCGGCAGGATCGATTGCCAAGGTCGGCACCAAGACCATAACCGAGCCCGAATTGCTGACCGCCTTTGATCGGGCTGTCCGCACGGCGCGCGAGCGCAATCCCGGCCTCACCCAGACGGACGCCGCCAAGCAAGGCGGCGTAACAGCCGTGGCGCAACAATTGATCGGCCAATCGGCGCTGGAAGAATTTGCCAAATCGTCCGGGTTGGTCGCCTCTGAGCGTGCCATTGGTGCGGCCATTGCCAGCATTCCGGCCTTCCAGGTCGATGGCAAGTTTGATGATGCGACCTATCGCCGGGTTCTTGCCGAACAGCGGATGACCGACCGTGAGCTGCGCGCCGGCATTGCCAACGACATCTTGCGCAAACAGTTGCTGGCGCCCGTAACCGGTGCACTCGGGGTCCCTGCTGGCATGGCCGAACCCTATGCCCGGCTGCTCGTCGATATGCATCGCGGTGCTGTCGCGCTGGTGCCGATTGCAGCCACCGCGCCGCCGACCGATGCCGAAATCGCCAAATATTACGAAGCCAACAAGCTGCGCTTCACGGTGCCCGAACGCCGGGGCTTTCGCTTTGCCTTCATCGATCGCGATCAGATTGCCAAGAGCGTGACGGTTTCGGACGCCGAAATTGCGGCGGCGTTCACAAAGGACCCGGCAAAATACGGCGGCGCGGCGACACGCATCCTGCAGCAGGTGGTCGTCCCCGATGAAGCCAAGGCCAAGGCCATTGCCGCCGCCGCTGCGACCGAAGGTTTTGCCAAGGCCGCTGAACGGCTTGCCGGTTTCGGCGCCGCCGACATCGCGCTGGGCGAACAGAGCCAGGCTGCGTTCGGCAAGGCTACCAGCGCCGATGTTGCCGCAGCGGCTTTTGCCGCTCCGGTTGGCGGCATTACTGCACCGATCAAGACCGCCTTTGGCTGGCACGTCGTGCGCGTCGAAGCCAATGGCGCGGCCGGCAAGACATTGGCGCAAGCCCGACCGGCAATTCTGAGCGAACTGACCGCCCGTGCCATCGATACCGCGGTCGCCGATGTTGTTGCGCGGATCGAGGACGGCGTTGATGCCGGAAAGAGTTTTGCCGATCTCGCCAAAGAAACCGGCCTGACGATCATCAATCAGACCCCGGTGACAGTGGCAGGCGCCGCGCCCGGTACAGCGCCGCTCAGCCCCGAACTGACTGCGATTGCCGCCAAGGCGTTCCGGCACGAACCCGGCGACGGCGCCGCTGTCGAGGATCTTGGCAATGGCCGGCTTGTGGTGGTCGAAACCATGGCCGTCGTTCCGCAAGCCGCCCAGCCGCTTGCCGCCGTGCGTGAGGCCGCGACTGCCGGAGCCGCGCGTGACAAGGCGATGGCAGCTGCGCGCGTCAAGGCCGATGCGATCGTTGCACAAACCAAGAAAACCGGCGATTTCAAGGCTGCCGTTGCCGCGCAAGGCCTTGCTGCGCCGCAGCCGTTACAAGGTCGCCGCGTCGATGCCACCCAGCAGGGCCAGGTGCCGCCGCTCGTTCAGGCGTTCCTTGCGACACCGGCCAAGACGGTGCGCGTGGAATCGAGCCCGCAAGGCTGGGTGCTGATCAACGTCGATGCGATCGAACCTGGCAACCTCGCCGCGACACCCGGCCTTGTCGATGCCAGCCGCCGCGAAATCGCCAGTCAGATCCCCGATGAATTCGCCGGCGCTTTTGCGGCTGCGGCGGAAAAGGCCGTCGGTGTGACACGCAACGAACCGGTGATCACCGCCGTGACGCGTCGCCTGTCAGGCGAAGACCGCGGCGCGCAATAGCATGGCGGATTTCGGCGGCATCGCCCCAGACCGGTCGACCTTTGTTGCGGCCCTGACGGCTGGCAAAGCACAGCTGGTCTGGACACGGATCGTTGCCGACACCGAAACACCGGTTTCGGCAATGCTCAAATTGGGCGCCGCCCAAAGCGGCAGCTTCCTGCTCGAATCGGTCGAAGGCGGGCAGGTGCGTGGCCGCTATTCGCTGCTCGGTCTCAATCCCGATCTCGTCTGGCGCGCCAACGGCGATGCCAGCGAGATCAACCGCAACTGGCGGCATGATCGCGATGCCTTTGTGCCGATGCCCGGCGGCGCGCTCGATGCGCTGCGCGCGCTGGTCGCCGAAGCGCGCGCCGATGTGCCGGCCGAACTGCCGCCGGCGCT
>JAAFIT010000377.1 GCA_013298745.1 Sphingomonadales bacterium | reverse complement strand
GCTTGGGCGAAATCCCGATCTTCGCCGCGACATGGAGCATCGACAGCGGCAGCGGTATGACCCGCACGCGTTTGCCCAGCGCTGCCCCGATGGTGTGGGCAAAATCGGGATGGGAATGGCCATTGGCGGTGCCATCGTCGATCTCGAGGATGGTGTGCGACGGCCCGTCATCGGCGAGCGCCAGCAAAGCGCGGGCGAGATCATCCACATGAATCAGCGAGATACGCCCCGGTGGCGCGATATAAAGCCCGCGCGCAGCCAGCTTGTAGATATCGAGCATCTCGGCATCGGCGGGGCCATAGACGCCGGGCGGGCGGACGATCACCCAATCACGATCGCTCGCCATCACCAGCCGCTCGGCTTCGGCCTTGGAGGCGCCATACATCGAAAGCTGCGGCTCGCGGGCGGCGAGGCTGGAGACGTGGACGAAACGGCGCACGCCGGCAGCCTGGGCGGCGGCGAGTATAGCGGCGGTGCCGGCGACATTGCCGGCATCAAAAGCGGCGCGCGTTGGCGCGCTGACGATGCCGGCAATGTGGAGGATGGTGGACGCGCCTTCGCAAAGGCGGGCGAGCGCGGCGGTATCGGCGAGGTCGCCTTGCACCCAGGTGATGTTCGGCTGATCGGCTTGCGGACGACGGGTAAGGGCGCGGAGCGGTATCTCGGCCAGTGAGAGAACGCGCTGGCCGACAAAGCCGGTGGCGCCGGTTAGGGCGATGGTCATGTCAGATGGCATCCGTAACAGGCAAAAGCACGGGCAAAGCCCGTGCCGACGTCAGACGGGTTCGACGCGCAAGTGCGCGCGTCGCCCCGTTGGCCGAGCTTGCGCCTGTCGGCGCGCGGCACGCGCGCTCGCGGCGCTACGCTGCCACATCGAAAGGCTGAATCTCGCCACTAAGATACTGCGACCGCGCCTTACTGCGCGACAGCTTGCCCGAAGACGTCTTGGGCAGCGTCCGCGGCGGAACCAGTTCGACGACGCAGCTCATGCCGGTGATGGCGCGAACCTTGGTGCGGATCGCTTCGCGCAACGCGTTACGTTCGTCGACGTCGGACGTGCGGCACTGCACGAGAACGGCGGGCGATTCCTCGCCCGAAGGCGTGGTGATGGCAAAGGCGGCGATGTCACCGGCCTTGAAGCCCGGCAATTGCTCGATCGCCCATTCGATATCCTGCGGCCAATGGTTCTTGCCATTGATGATGATCATGTCCTTGGCGCGGCCGACGATGAACATCGAACCCTTTGAAAGATAGCCCATATCGCCGGTATCGAGCCAGCCATCGGGGCTGAGCGCCGCGGCAGTGGCTTCCGGATCGCGGAAATAGCCGGCCATGACGCCGAGGCCACGGACGAACACCCGGCCGATCTTGCGATCGGGCAGCACCTTGCCGGCTTCGTCGCGAACTTCGATGGTGAGGCCCGGCACCGCCTTGCCGCAATTAACGATGGCGCGATAACGCGTCGGGCGGCGCGGATCGGTGCCCATGTCCGGCCGCGCGCTGGTGCCGCCCGAAAGCGTCCGCTCGTCGATCAGATCGGACACAATGCCCTGGCCGAGCGGCATGATGGTGACGGCCAGTGTTGCTTCGGCAAGGCCATAGCTCGGCAGGAACGCGCTGGCCTTGAAGCCGGCAGCGGCGAACACATCGACAAACGCCTGCATGACGTCGGGACGGATCATGTCCGCACCATTGCCGGCGACGCGCCAGCGCGACAGGTCGAAACGTTCCGCGACGTTGATCGATGGCGAGATCCGACGGGCGCAAATGTCATAACCAAAGGTCGGCGAATAGCTGAGCGTCGCGTGCGGGTTGCGGCTGATCAGCGTCAGCCACGACAGCGGCCGGCGCGCGAAATCTTCGGTGGCGAGATAATCGACCGAAACCTGGTTGGCGAGCGGCGCCAGCATGCAACCGACAAGGCCCATGTCGTGATACCAGGGCAGCCACGAAACGACGCGGTCGCCATGGCCGGCTTCCATGCAATGGGCATGGCCGGCGAGATTGGCGAGCAGCGCTTCGTGCGTCACGGCGACGCCATGCGGGAAGCGCGTCGAGCCGCTGGAATATTGGAGATAGGCGATGTCGGTCGATTTGGCCTGGTGCAGTTCGGCAGCCGGCGCTGTTTCCGCGAAATACGCGGCCCAGTCGTGCGCTACGCAGATGCCTGCGGCCGCTTGTTCGACCATCGGAAACAGGCCTTCCGGCGACAGGACCAGCTTCGGGTCGCAGCTTTTCAGCTGGGTGGCGATCTGATCGACATAGGCATCGCGACCACCAAAGCTGGTCGGCAGCGGCAGCGGCACCGGCAGAGCACCGGCATAGATGGCGGCAAAGAAGGCAGCGGCAAAGCCGGCACCGGTTTCGGCGATCAACGCCACCCGATCTCCGGGCTGCACACCATCGGCAATCAGGCGCAGCGCCTGCGCTCGCGCATCAGCGGCGAGTTCGCGATAGGGATAGGCACGCACCAGATCGGCGCGGGCATCATGAAAGTTCATGCCCTTGTCGCCGAGGCCGGCGTAATCCAGCGCGTCGCCAAGCGTGGCGAATGCCGCGCGCTTGTACGGCAGCGCGTCAAAGGTAGCTGTCGCTTCGAGGCTCTTGTCCAAGCCTGGTCTCCCTGTGACCGACCCGGCGCCAACGCCGGCGCGGGTGCGGATAGATTTCGTCCTGTCCCCTCTGACAGACGGGGGCGTTCAAAATCCGGCCCGAACATGGCACAATCAAGGCATGGACACAGATGACAGCGAAAAGGGCGGCAAGCGAAAGCAGAAGCCGCGCCGCGACTATGCCCCGCGCGAACCACGCCCGATCGATGCGGCGCAATTGCAGGAGATGGCGCTGGGCTATGCGGCGCGCTACGCGACGACAGCCGCCAAGTTGCGCCGCTATCTCCAGCGCAAACTGGGCGAGCGCGTGTGGACGCCGACCGACCCGCCCGACATCGACGGCCTTGTCACGCGGCTGACCGGCCTCGGCTATGTCAATGATCGCGCCTATGTGGCGTCGAAACAGCGCGATCTGACGGCGCGCGGCTTTGGGGCGGG
Source organism: Sphingomonadales bacterium (assembly GCA_013298745.1). Taxonomy (GTDB): domain Bacteria; phylum Pseudomonadota; class Alphaproteobacteria; order Sphingomonadales; family Sphingomonadaceae; genus Sandarakinorhabdus. The sequence continues at coordinate 323 of JAAFIT010000377.1, read as the reverse complement.
CCGGGTACGCGGCGCGTTGGCGGCGGCGGGTGTGGCGCGCGATGATGTCGCCGCGGTACTGTCACCCGAAGACGGAGCAATCTCCGACCCTTACGCCCCCGCCATCGCCTTTGCCCGGCGCCGTCGCTTCGGGCCCTTCGCCCGCGACGGTGCTGCGAGCGATCCGGCGCAGCGCAATCGCGAACTCGCCGCCATGGCCCGTGCCGGGCATGATTTTGCCATCGCAAAGCGCGTCCTCAACGCGGCGGATGAGATGACGGCCGAAGGATTGTCAGCCGACGATTGATGGCGGCACCCCGCTAGGGGCACCGCCATCAATGGTT
>JAAFIT010000376.1 GCA_013298745.1 Sphingomonadales bacterium | reverse complement strand
CCACTGGCGGGATGGCCGACCCTGGCTGTTGACCGAGATCATCGCGTCCGCCGCCGGCGGGGCGCCGTGGGCCGAAGGCGGTTCGGGGGTGTCCACCGACCTGGGCAACGCCCGCAACACACCCGTCGAAAGCATCGAGACCCAAGCGCCCCTGCGCGTCGAACGTGTGGCGCTGCGCACCGGCTCGGGCGGGGCTGGACGCCACCGCGGCGGCGACGGTGTGGTGCGGGTCTATCGGCTGCTGCACGGTGCGGGCAGCATTTCCTATCGTGGTGAACGCCACGACACGGCTCCCCAGGGGGCCGCAGGCGGCCAGGTCGGCGCCCGGGCTGCGGCGCGCATCGAACGTGCCGACGGCCGCGTCCAGCATCTGCCCGCCAGGGCCCGCACGACATGGCAGGCCGGCGACCGGCTCGTGATCGAGACGGCGGGCGGCGGCGGCTGGGGGCCGACTGACGCCGCGAACCCGCCCGATCTCATCCCCCCCGGCGACGCGCAACCCCGCCCAACCGCATCGTTCTTTTCCCCACGCCCTAGGAGACCCTCGTGAAGAAACTGCTCTCGCGCCGCCAGTCGCTGCACCGGATCGCAATCGGCGCAACGGCCTGTCTCGGTGCTGCGGCCCTCGCGCCGTTGGTCGTGCAGGCCCAGGACGGCAAGGCCATGCGCATCGTCGTGCCATTTCCGCCGGGTGGTAGCACCGACCTGCTGGCCCGGCGCATCGCCGAGAAGCTGGCTGCGGCCATGGGTAAGACGGTGCTGGTGGAAAACCGCGCCGGGGCGGGCGGTACTGTGGGTGCTGATCTCGTGGCCAAGGCCGCCCCGGACGGCATGACGCTGCTGATGGGTGTGACGGGCAGCAACGCCATCGCGCAGGCGCTGTATCCGAAGCTGGCCTACGACGTGGTCCGGGACTTCGCGCCGGTGTCCATCGTTGTCAGCGCGCCCCTGGTTGTCGCCGTCAACCCCGAGGTCAAGGCCACGACCCTGCAGGAGCTGGTCGCCCTGGCCCGGTCGAAGCCGGGATCGTTGAGCTACGGCTCGCCCGGCAACGGGACGTCAATGCACCTGACCGGCGAAATGTTCAAGCAGGCCACCGGGACCTCGATGGTCCACATTCCCTACCGCGGAAGTGCCGGCGTGCTGACTGACCTGATGGGTGGGCAGCTGCAGGTCACCTTCGGGGACCTGCTTGTTCTGCTGCCGCAGCTAGAAGCCGGCAAGCTTCGCGCACTGGCGGTCACGTCCAGGCGGCGTCACCCGATATTGCCCGCCGTTCCCACAGTGGCCGAAAGCGGGTATCCGGGCTTCGAGGCGCTGTCCTGGCAAGGCCTGTTCGCACCTGCGGGCACGCCCGCGCCTGTGGTGGCCGAACTCAGCGCCCAAGTCACCAAGGCCATCAACTCGCCCGACCTCCGCGACTACTTCGCCGCCCGTGGTTTCCTGATCGATGCCATGCCCCCTGCCGTGTCCAGGGCCTTCATCGACGCCGAAGTGGCGAAATGGTCGATCATCGTCAAGGCTTCCGGCGCGAAGGCCGACTGAGGGCTGTCGGTCAGCTTCGTGCAAGTTCGGGCATGGGGCGAGTTCATAAGGCTGGTGCGTCGTAGTTCGCGGGCGCCCCATCGACGGCATCGCGCTTTCCCCACTCGCGTGGCGCAATTGCGATACATTACGTCGATGAAGACTGCAACCATCCCCTCTGTGCGCGTGGAGCCCGGGTTCCGGGCGGAGGTTGAATCGGTTCTGGCTGAGGGCGAAAGCCTCTCGGAGTTCGTAGAAGTCTCCGTGCGCGCCAGCGTCGAGCGTCGGCGCTTCCAGGCTGAATTCATTGCCCGTGGCCTCAGATCGCGAGATGAAGCCAAGCGCACGGGCGACTATGTCGATGCTGAAGAAGTGGTCGCTGGGCTGCAGCGCAAACTCGACGACACCCGTGCGCGGCTGGCCAAACCTCGCTCTAGCGCCAAGTGAGCTTCAGGGTTCGGCTGACGCGGGATGCCGAGGCAGACCTTGATCGCCTGTTTGAGTTTGTGCTCGAACGCGAACTGGCGCGTGACAGCGGAGACCTGTCCCTTGCCGAGCAGGCCTTGGCTGCCATTCAGGCGGCGTTCACCACGCTCAAGACTTCTCCGTTCACCTGCCGAAAGGCCGGGCGCAGCCCATTCCTGCGCGAACTGATCATTCCTTTCGGGCCTTCGGGCTACGTGGCGCTTATCGAGATCGAGTCAGCGACGGACGTGGTGGTGATCGCCGTGCGTTATCAGCTTGAGGACGACTACCACTGAGGACTGAGGGTACCATTGCCCAGGCGCAACGCGGCCTGATGCCTTTACGCCCCCACACTATCAATTATTTCGTTCTTCGACACTTGGATTGACAGCTGCCGCTTGGTTAGTTGCGACTTCATTGGTAGAGTTGCAACTCAATGGTAGGTCGCAACTTCACTGACGAGTCGCTTGTCGACATGCACTGGAGCAATCCGGCCGGACCGGACGTGCTGGTCGAGATCCGCCGCACCCACACTGCTCGGGACGTCCGGGAGGGCTTGCTGGCGCTCGCCTACGCGGTCCAGTCGACCCCTCGGCCCTCGACGGGCGTGTGCGTGATCATGGACAGCCGGCTGTCGTGGAAGCGCTTGGCGGAGGAGTTGGGCAGGTTCCGCTCCATTGCCCGCCCTGAGATGGCGCAGAGGATCTTCCTGGTCAGGGCCGAGACACAGCGCGAGTTCTTAATCGATGGCGAACTGCCCGAGCACTCGGACAGGTTCATGCGCGCGCTGCGGGCCGCTATCCACGAGGAGACGGCCGCCATCAGTGCCACACGCGTGACGCGCCAGCAGGTCAAGGCGGTCCTGGTGGAGCGGTGGCTGAGCAATCTGGCGCCCGTGACGCTGGCTGAGCTCAGGCGCTTGTCCGGCAGCAGCTACCAGACAGCGTCCGCCGCCCTGAGCGAGCTCGAGCGCCTCGACGTGGTGACCGGGGAACGTGATGGCCCGATCCCGCTGCACGGTCTTCGCCCGATCGCGCTGATGAAGCTGGCAGAGGAGCACTCACTTGCACGCAAGCTGGTGCGGTACAGCGACCCGACAGGCGAAGGCCGCATGCCCAGCGCGCTGGCCGACCGGCTGCTGTCGCTCCGCCAGAGGGGCGTCGCGGGCAAGGCAGCGATATCCGGAGTAATGGGCGCGACGCGTTACTTCCCCGACCTGGACATCACGGCTGCGCCGCGGCTGGACGTGAGCGTCTACGACGGTGACGTCCGCTTCATGTCCAAGCTCGACGCCGGCCTCGTGGTGGTGGACGACTCAAAACGCAAGGCGACGGTCATGCTGCATCTCCAGCGTGACTGCCGCCCGGACGAGTTGGCGGCACAGGAGCCT
>JAAFIT010000374.1 GCA_013298745.1 Sphingomonadales bacterium | reverse complement strand
TGCCCGCAACACCCAGTTGGTGCTGCAGGAAGAAACCGGCATCACCAAGGTCGTCGATCCTTTGGGCGGCAGCTACTACATCGAGGCGCTGACCGATGCCTTAGTGAAGGGCGCCCAGGCGCTGATCGACGAGGTCGAAGCGCTCGGCGGCATGACCAAGGCCGTCGAAAGCGGCATGCCCAAGCTTGAGATCGAAAAAGCCGCCGCCGCCAAACAGGCGCGGGTCGATATGGGCGAGGACGTCATCGTCGGCGTCAACAAATACAAGCCGTCGTCCGAGGAAAAGCTCGATATTCTCGATGTCGACAACGTTGCCGTGCGCGCCAGCCAGATCGAACGGCTGGCAATGGTGCGCGCCAACCGCGATTCCGCAGCGGTCGAGGCCGCGCTCGAAGGCCTGCGCAAGGGCGCTGAATCGCAAGAAAACCTGCTCGGACTTGCCGTTGTCGCCGCCCGCGCCCGCGCGACTTTGGGCGAAATCAGCAGCGCGCTCGAGGATGTCTTCGGGCGCCATGCTGCGGTGGTGAAGATGGTCAGCGGTGTCTATGCCGATGCTTACAAGGCCGATCCGGCTTATGCTCGGGTCGCCGAAGGTGTCGATGCCTTCGAACGCCGCAAGGGCCGCAAGCCGCGCGTGTTGATCGTCAAGATGGGCCAGGACGGCCACGATCGCGGCGCCAAGGTCGTCGGCACGGCGCTCGCCGATCTGGGCTTTGATGCCACCGTCGGTCCATTGTTCCAGACGCCCGAGGAGGCGCGTGATCTGGCGCTCAAGCTCGATGTCGATATCGTCGCGGCCTCGTCGCTGGCGGCTGGCCACAAGACGCTGGTACCGGCGCTGATCAGTGCGCTGAAGGACGCCGGCCGCCCCGAAATCCGGGTTATCGCCGGCGGTGTGATTCCGCCGCAAGATTATGATTTCCTTCGTGATATCGGCACCGCGGCGATCTTTGGGCCCGGTACCAATATCGTCGAAAGTGCCGCCGAACTGCTCCGCCTGCTGGGGCATAATTTGCCACCGGTGGGGGACACGCTGGCCGCCGAATAGGTGTTCGACATCGATCATATCGAAGCACTGCTACAGGCGTCGGCCGCCGCCGGCCGCCGGGTCAGCTATTCCGAACTGCTGCTGGCGATCGGTCAGCGTTTTACGCGACCGCGCATGCGGGCGCTGTGCAAGGTGCTCGACGAGATCGACAATCGCGCCGCCGCTGCCGGACAACCCGAACTGGCGGCGCTGGTGGTGCGCGAAAGCGATCGCTTGCCCGGTCAAGGCTGGTGGGTCGCCCGCATCGATTATGCCGGCGCCTGGGAAGGCCCCGAAGCGCGCACCTATCTCGACAAGGTCCAGCGCGTCGCCATCGCCTATTGGTCGAAGCAGGAGGCTGGCGGCGGCCGTGTCAGCGGTCCGCCCGCTTGATGAACCGCCCGGGAAAGGCGCCGGTCGGCGCGCCGTTCCACACCTCGATGCCATTGACCCAGACCCGCGCCATTCCGGTCGCCGGTGCCTCGGGGGTGGCGTTGCTGGCGTGATCGGTGAAGGTGGCGGGATCAAACAGCACCAGATCGGCCATCGCCCCCGGACGCACGATGCCGCGATTGGACATCCCCAGATGCGCCGCCGACAGGCCGGTCATCTTGTGGACAGCCTCCTCCAGCCCCAGCCGCTGGGTTTCGCGGACATAAAGACGGATGATCTTGGCAAAACTGCCATTACCGCGCGGGTGCAGGCCATGGCTTGAGCCGTCCGAACAGATGTTGCTGTGCGGCCAGGCGACGAAATCGGCGACATCGTCGCTGCGCATCGCCGTGCCGATGACGCTTTCCACCCCCGTCGCACCGGGGTGGGCAGCGCGATAGGCTTCGGCCTGCTGGATCAGCGCCAGATAGGTTTCCGCCGGCGGCGTGCCGCGAGCGGCGGCAATCTGGGCGATTGTCTTGCCAACAAGCGCCGGTTCCGGCGCAAAGCGCGCGATCAACATGCCTTCCGGGGTCGACAACTTGGTCAGGGCAAACTGCGCCGCTGCGACATCGGTGAAATCGCGCTTGGGGAACAGCACCGTCAGGCTCGATTGCCAATATTCGTAAGGATAGACATCGGCAGTGACATCGATGCCGGTGGCACGCGCCGCATCGAGCTTGGCAAGCACCGCCTTGGCGCCGCCCCAACGATCGACCGTTGCCAGTTTCAGGTGGGAAATCTGCACCGGCAGCTTTGCCAGCCGGCCGATATCGAGCAGTTCGTCGAGCGCTGCGTCGAAGGTGATATCCTCGTTGCGCATGTGGCTGATGTAACGGCCGCCATTGGCTGCCGCCGTCTTTGCCAGCGCGACCACCTCGCCCTTGTCGGAATAGATGCCGGGGTCATATTCAAGGCCTGTCGACAGGCCCAGCGAGCCTGCTGCCATGTCGGCGGTCAGCAGCGTCTGCATTTTCGCAACTTCGGCCGGTGTCGCGGTGCGTTTGAAATCGGCGCCCATCACCGTGTCGCGAAGCTCGCCATGCGCGGTGTAGGTGGCGACGTTGATTGCGGGTGGCGCCTTGGCAAAGATCGTGGCGAGCTCGGCGAGGCCGACATCGGACGATCCGTCATTGCCGACGACGACGGTTGTCACGCCCTGCGCCAGCAGGCCCGGCATGGCGCGCTCGGCAAAGGCGCCGCGATCATGATGGCTGTGGCTATCGATGAACCCCGGTGCCAGCACCAGCCCGCCAGCGTCGACAATCGAATCGCCAGCAGTCGGTTTGATATCACCGACCGCGGTGATCCAGTCGCCTTCGATCCGCACGGCGGTGGTCCGCGCCGGGGCGCCGCTGCCATCGATCAGCCGGGCGTTGACGATCAGCGTCGCGGCCTGTGCCGCTGTCGCACCAAGTGCAAGGCCCAGTGCCAGCCATAGCCGTCCGATCATCCCGGTCCTCCCAATGCGCAAGGGGCATCATCGGCGGACGCGACCGGTGGCGCAAGGCCCACTCCATGGTCATGTGGCTTTGCGGATTCGCTAGTGGTGCGATTGCCGCTTGTCGCTACGCTGCAGTTGGAAGGAGCAACAGATGCGCATCGAACCCAGCGGACAGGCGTGCGGCGCGACCGTGACCGGCATCGATCTGGCGGCGCCGTTATCGGCGGCAACCGTCGCTGACCTGCGTGCCGAATGGTTGCGTCATCATGTGCTGGTGTTTCCAGAGCAGAACCTGACCGATGATCATCTCGAAGCCTTTACTTTGGCGTTCGGCGGCTTTGGCGAGGACCCGTTCATTGCGCCGATTCCGGGCCGCCAGCACATCATTGCCGTCGCTCGCGCTGCCGATGAAACCGCGCCGATCTTTGCCGAAAACTTCCACAGCGACTGGAGTTTTCAGGCGCGTCCACCCGCCGGCACCTGAAAACTCC
>JAAFIT010000373.1 GCA_013298745.1 Sphingomonadales bacterium | reverse complement strand
GATCAACCATGCGTCCGACGGTGATGGTTTCGACATCGAGCGCCTCGGCAAGTCCAGCCTGGTTGATGCCCTCGGTGCGCGACAGGGCGAACAGCACCTGCCATTGCGCCCGGCTGACACCAAGGCTGCGCGCGCGGCTGTCGAAGCGGCGGCGCAGCAACCGCGCCGAATCGGTCATCAGAATGGCGAGGCTGTCGGACATTTGGAACGATACCAAGCATGCTTATTATGTGCAAGGCGTTTAGCGCCACAGTTGGTATCTCGGCCCGGCACTGGCGCACCGCAGCGCAGGCGGCTAACATGGCGCCATGCGCGAGCCTGATGACCTGCGGGGCAGTGCCCCATGGTGCTGACCGATGTCGGCCTGATCAGCCACATCATCGCGGTTGTCAGCTTTCTGGCGCTGGCGATCGTTGCGTCCTTCCGGCAACGGCGGCGCATCGGCTATGTGCTGGCGCTGGCATCGGGCCTGACGGCGCTTTGGGCGCTGGTGTTCGTGCTGGCGGTGCGCGGCGATGTGCTGGCGCTGCGGGCGCTGACGCTTGCCGAAACCCTGCGCACCACCGCCTGGATCGGTTTCCTGATCGCGTTGCTGCGCCCCAGTTGGCAGCTCGACGAACGGACGCGGCTGTCGTTCATCCTTGCCGGTGGGGTCGGCTTCATTGTCGCCCTGCAGCTTGTCCTTGATGACTTGGTGTCGCCGGCGCCGCCTATGGTGCCGAACGCACGGTAATCGGTCAGTTGTTCATCATTTCGCGGTTGACGGTGGCCATGGCCGGGCTGGTGATGACGCACAACCTTTATCTGCAAAGCGCCGCCGCCGGGCGCAGCGGTGGCCGCATGCTGGCGATCGGCATCGGCGGCATCCTTGCCTATGATCTGAACCTCTACACGCTGGCGTTCCTGCTGCCGCCGGTGTCGCCGGATCTGTTCAACATTCGCGGCGCCGCCAACGCCATCACGGTGCCGTTGCTGTTGCTATCGGCGCGCGAAGCCTGGGTGGCGCGCGTGCAGGTGTCGCGGCAGGTGGTGTTTCACACGCTCAGCTTCTCGATCATCGGCTTTTACCTGATTGCCATGGCGGCGCTGGCCTATGGCCTGCGGCTGGCGGGCGGCAGCTGGGGCCTGCTGTTGCAGGTCAGCTTCCTGTTCGCGACGACCATCCTCGGGCTCGTCGTTCTGGTGTCGCCGCGCTTCCGCGGGCTTTTGCGGATCCAGATCGCCAAGAACTTCTTCGCCTACAAATATGATTATCGCCAGGAATGGCCGCGCTTCATCGCCACGGTGTCGCAGACCGGCACCAGCGCCGGCACCCTGCAGGAACGCGTCATCAAGGCGGTGTGCGCCGTTGTCGATTCACCCGGCGGCATCCTGTTCATCCCGGAAGACAATACGCTGGCGCCGGCCGCCGAATGGAATTTGCGCGCCAGCAGCGTCGCCCCCCTGCCTGCGGACAACGCGCTGGTCCGGTTTCTCGCCAATCGCCAACGCATCGTCGATTTTGATGAATTGCGGTCCGATGAAGGCGATTATGACGATGTCTCGCTGCCCTATTGGGCGATTGCCGATCAGCGCTTCTGGCTGGGGGTGCCGCTGATCCACATCGATACGCTGGCCGGTTTCCTGGTGCTGGAGCGCAGCGTGTTCGAACGCGCCTTGAACTGGGAGGATTATGATCTGCTGCGCACGCTCGGCCGGCAGGCGGCGAGCTATATCGCTGAAAGCTCGACCCAGGTGGCGCTCGATGAAGCCGGCAAATTCGATGAGTTCAACCGCCGCTTCGCCTTCATCATCCATGACGTCAAGAATCTGGTCAGCCAGTTGTCGCTGGTGGCGCGCAACGCCGAACGCCATGCCGACAATCCGGCATTCCGCGCCGACATGGTCGCGACCTTGCAGAATTCGGTCGGCAAGATGAACGACATGCTGGCGCGCCTGGCGCCGCGGGTCGGCGCGCGTGGCGAGCAGCAGCCTGAGCAGTTCAGCCTCGTCGACCTGCTGGATCAGGTCGTTGCGGTGAAGCGTCATGCCCATCAGCCGTTGACTCTGATCCTCGCGCCGGAGGACATGCGCCGCGACGACCTTGCCATTGTTGGCGAATCAGGACGGATCGAACAATTGCTCTTGCACCTTGTCCAGAATGCCATCGACGCGTCCGAGCCTGGCGCGCCCATAACGCTAATCGCGCGTCGCCAGGCCGATTGGGCCCAGATCGACATTACCGACAATGGCTCTGGCATGTCGCAACGCTTCATTGCCCAGGAACTGTTCAAGCCGTTCCGGTCCACCAAGCCGGGCGGCTTCGGCATCGGTGCCTATGAAGCGCGCGAGATTGCCCGCTCGCACGGCGGCCGCCTTGAGGTCGAGAGCGAGGAAGGCGCCGGCAGCACCTTCCGCATCGTTCTGCCGATCGCGACCATGTCGCAGGCCGTGGCCGCACAATGAGCGGATTGCCCAAACTGCTGGTCGTCGAGGACGACGAAGGGCTGCAGCGCCAGCTGCGCTGGTCCTATGAGCAATATGAAGTGATCATCGCCGGTGACCGCGAGGCGGCGCTGGAAGCGCTGCATACGCATCGACCGGCAGTGGTGACGCTCGATCTCGGTTTGCCGCCCGATCCCGACGGGGTGAGCGAAGGCTTTGCGACACTGGCGGCGATCCTTCAGGCGCGGCCCGGCACCAAGGTCATCGTCGCTTCGGGCCATGGCGCCCGGGAAAGCGCCCGGCGGGCCATTGCCGAGGGCGCGTTCGATTTCTATTCCAAGCCGGTCGATATCGACGAGCTTGGACTGATCGTTCGCCGCGCCTTCCATGTCGCTGATCTGGAGGCCGAAAATCGCCGGCTGGCGGAGAGCATCCAGAGCACCGATGTGCTGGGCGGCATCATCACCGCGGCGCCGGAAATGATCAAGGTGGCGCGCATGATCGAACGGGTGTCGACCGCCCAGGTTTCGGTCATGCTGCTCGGCGCCAGTGGTACCGGCAAGGAGTTGCTGGCGAATGGCCTGCACAAGGCGTCGCTGCGCGCCAGCAAGCCGTTCATCGCCATCAACTGCGCCGCAATTCCGGAGAATCTGCTCGAATCGGAGCTGTTCGGCTATGAACGCGGCGCCTTTACCGGTGCGGTGAAGACGCAGGAAGGCAAGATCGAACTCGCCGAAGGTGGCACGCTGTTTCTCGATGAAGTCGGCGATATCCCCCTGCCGTTGCAGGTCAAGCTGCTGCGATTCCTGCAGGAACGCGTCATCGAGCGCATTGGCGGCCGCAAGCCGATCCCTGTCGATGTCCGGATTGTCTGCGCCACCCACCAGAATCTCGATGCGATGATCGCCGCCGGGCGGTTCCGCGAGGATCTCTATTATCGACTTGCCGAAATCGTCGTGCGCATTCCGACACTCGCCGAGCGGCCGGG
>JAAFIT010000372.1 GCA_013298745.1 Sphingomonadales bacterium | reverse complement strand
GCGCCCTGACGGCAGAGGGGAAAGGAACCCCCATGATCTTCTCCGAACTCGCCAAGACCCTGCCCGATTACGCCAAGGACCAGCGTCTCAACGTCTCCAGCCTGCTCACCGAGCAACTGCTGACCGACCAGCAGAAATGGGGCACACTCGTCGCCGTATCGCACGCCTGCGCTTACAAGCCGGTGATCGAAGCGATCGAGGCGGAAGCCGCTGACAAGCTGACGCCCGAAGCGATGAACGCCGCCAAGGCCGCCGCATCGGTGATGGCGATGAACAATATCTATTATCGCTTCACCCACCTTGCCTCACGTCCCGAATACAAGACGATGCCGGCCAAGCTGCGCATGAATGTCATTGGCTCACCTGGTATCGACAAGGCGGATTTCGAACTCTACTGCCTCGCCGTCTCGGCAATCAACGGCTGTGGCGCCTGCGTCGATTCCCACGACAAGGTGCTGGCGCAGCACGGTGTCGGCGCCGACAAGATCCAGGCGAGCGTCCGTATCGCTGCGGTTGTCCACGCCGTCGCCCGCACGCTGCAAGCGATGTGATCAGTCCGGCCTGGTGGCCGCGTCGGTCCCCAGGCCAGGCCCTTCCGGCGCCGGCCCCCCATCCCGCGCCAATCCGGCCAGGGGCTTTAAAGGCGGCGTCGCCTGCGGCGCGGCGCGCGCCAGTTTGGCCGTCTCCTCGGCTGAAAAATCCTCCCAGCGATCCATGTCGATGCTGCGATCCCCTGCGAGGGCCTTGCGAACCGCGTCACCCTGATTTCGGGGCGCAGATGCTGGTTTACCGTCGGACATGCGTCGTTCCTCCTGTTTCAGCCAATGAACGGAGTCGGCGAGCGCTTCGTTCCACCCCGTCTGGCGCTTGCTGCCAAAGCCGGATAAAGTGCGTTGAAACAGCGGCGAGCCGTTGATCGCTCGCACGGAGACGAACATGGGCCTCATCGCCTTTCTCGATTCGATCAAATCGCGTGATCCGGCGCCGCGTTCGCGCTGGGAAATCCTCACTTATCCTGGCGTCTGGGCGCTCGGCATGCATCGCGTTGCGCACGCACTCTTTCGCGCCCGGCTGTTTCTTGTCGCCCGTATCGTCAACCATATGTCCCGCCTGTTGACGGCAATCGACATCCACCCCGGTGCCACCATCGGCCGCAACTTCTTCATCGATCACGGCTTTGTCGTCATCGGCGAAACCGCGATCATCGGTGACAATGTCACCATCTATCAATGCGTCACGCTGGGCGGCACCGATCCGGCCAATGGCATCGCCGGCAAGCGCCACCCGACACTTGAGGATGGCGTGATCATCGGCTCGGGCGCGCAGGTGCTGGGGCCGATCACCGTCGGCAAGCGCGCGCGCGTCGGCGCCAATGCCGTCGTCACCCGCGATGTCCCCGAAGGCGCGACCATGGTCGGCATCCCGGCCAAACCCGTACCGGTCGACGCCGGTGACTATGCCAAGCCGTTCCTGCCCTATGGCACGCCGTGCAGCCAGAAATTCGACCCCGAAACCCAGAAGTTCGAGCTGCTGCGTTGCGAAGTCGAAACGCTGCGTGCGCGGTTGAACGCACTCGTTGAATCGCAGCCGCCAACCGAAGAAAAGCGGTCAGCCTGAGGCACCGCCGACGTTGGATAATATCGCCCATCTCGCGCCGCGGCCTCAGCCGCAGGTCGCCTTCAACCGCCTCGAACTTGATCGCATCCTGTCGCTTTACGGCCGGATGGTCGCTGCCGGTCTGTGGCGCGATTACGCGCTCGATCTCGGTGCAAAGACCGCCAGCTTCTCGGCGTTCCGCCGCACCGCCGAAAACCCCGAAATCCGCATCGTCAAGGATCCGGCCCTGCGGTTGAAGCAGGGCGAATGGATTCTCTATGGCGAAGGCGGCGTTGTCCTGAAACGCGGCCATGATCTCGCCGGCGTGCTGGCACCGGTCGAACGTCGGCTGGTCAAGATCGTCGAGTGACGATCCCGTCCCTCCCAGCGGGAGGGACGGCTATCGGTTACTTGCCGCCACCCAGTGCCATCGCGCCTTGGGCTGCGCCGGTATCCGGCACGATTTCGCCGGTCCGATCGCTGATTTCGGCAAAACGCGCTGCCACGGTTTCGGCGGTCATGTCCTCCGGCGTGACATGGATACCCCTGGTCAGCGTCACATAGCTGCGTTCGAAGCCGCCGCCGCCGGCGTTGATGACGGCGTTGGTCGGTGCCTCGTCCGAGACGAGATAGACAGCGGCCGGCACGACGGTTTCCGGACCCATCTTGGCCAGCAATTCCGGGGGCATCAGGTCTTCGGTCATCCGCGTCGCCGCCAGCGGGGCGATGGTGTTGATCTTGACGTTGTACTTGCCGCCTTCGAGCGCCAGCGTCTTCATCAGCCCGACAAGGCCGAGCTTGGCGGCGCCATAATTGGCCTGGCCGAAATTGCCATAGAGACCCGTCGACGATGTCGTCATCAGGATGCGGCCATAGGCCTGTTCGCGCATGATCTCCCACACCGCCTTGGTGCAGATAACGCTGCCCATCAGGTGAACGTCGAGCACCTGGCGGAAGTCGTCATGGCTCATCTTCACGAAGGTCTTGTCGCGCAGAATGCCCGCGTTGTTGATCAGGATGTCGATCCGGCCCCAGCGTTCCTTGACGACGGCAACCATCTTTTCAACCGCCGCCGCATCGGTCACGCTGGCGCCATTGGCCATGGCTTCTCCGCCCATTGCGGTGATTTCATCGACCACCGCCTGTGCGGCAGACAGCGAGCTGCCCGAGCCGTCGCGAGCGCCGCCGAGATCGTTGACGACAACCTTGGCGCCGCGCTTGGCCAGATCGAGCGCATAGGCCCGGCCAAGCCCGCCGCCTGCACCGGTCACGATGGCAACACGATTGTCGAAACGCAAAGTCATTGAGAAGCCCCTGATGTCAGACTGCGACAGGCTCTAGCCGAGGCGCGCGGCGACGGGAAGACCCTTGCCTGCGACAATCAGGCCCGGACCAGCGACGGCTCCGGATCAAGCGAATAGCCCGCCGAGCGCACAGTACGAATGATGTCGGGCAACTCCTCGCCGCTATCGGTCGTGTTAATGGCCTTGCGGAGCCGCCGGATATGGACGTCGACCGTGCGCTGCTCGACATAGACATCGCGGCCCCAGACCGCATCGAGCAGTTGTTCACGGCTGAACACCCGGCTCGGATGCTCGAGGAAGTGACGCAGCAGCCGGAATTCCGTCGGCCCCAACTGAATGGTGCGGCCATCGCGGACGACACGATGTGCCGATGTGTCCATGACAATCCCGGCGTGTTCGAGGTTACCGCCCGACAGCGCCGGACGCAGGCGACGCAGCAAGGCGCGCAGCCGCGCCACCAGTTCGCGCGGTGAAAACGGCTTGGTGACATAATCATCGGCACCGGTTTCCAGCC
>JAAFIT010000371.1 GCA_013298745.1 Sphingomonadales bacterium | reverse complement strand
CCACTCAGCCCCGGAAATTCCGGGGAAGCCGTCCAGAACCTGCACGACGCGCTGATGAAGCTCGTCGGCGGCGGCGCGATCAACATCGGCACGCATAAGCAGGTGCTGAAGCTGCGCTCCGATCTCGCACCGGATATCAAGGCAGGGCACTACGGCTCGCTCACGCAACGCGTGGTGAGCCGCGTGCAGACCTCGGTCAAGCTCGACGCCAGCGGCGCCGTGGATGCACCCACCGCGAAGTTCCTGAACGAGCTGCTGATCACGAAAGGGCTACTCGACGAGACGGCCACTCTGCCGCCAGCGCCCGTTGGAGCCGCGGACGGCGGTCTTTCCGGCACACTGTATTTGCCGAACGGAGCGCCGGCCGCCAACCTTGAAATACGGGCATATGCGATTGCATTTGGCGGGGGCGAGGTGCCGCGCGGCAAAGGCGATTCGGATGCTGAAGGGAGGTACTCCTTCGCGGCCGGCAAGGCGGGCGAAAGAATCCAGCTCCAGATCAAGGTCGTCATGCCGGACGCGTCCGAGAAAGACCTGATGCGGCCGCGGCTCATCGATCTCCCGGTGAAGGATCTGCGCCTGGTCGTTCCAGAATCGCTGCAGGGCAAGGCCAAGGCGGAATTCGATCGGCTGGTGGCCGCCGCAAAGACCGCCGGCGTGGGCTTGGACGCGCTCGCGAAAGCTGTTGAGGACGATACGCGCAGCGATCTCGGCACTTTGAGCGCCGCGACGGGCTGGGACGCTCGACTCCTAGCGCTCGGCAGCGTGGCTGCCTCTCATAACGCGCAAACCAAGTTGGGCATAGAAGTGCACTACGCGTTGATGCGGGTAGGTAGTCTCGGCACCGATCAGGATGTTACGACTCTGTCGAAGGAGGAGGTTCGAGCGGGCCTGAAACATTCCATCGACAATGGCATCGCCGCCTTCAGCGATAAGGAAATCGAGCAGATCCTGACGCAGCATGCGGCCTTGGCTTCCAGGACGGCACTAGAATCGAAAGTCGCAGACAGCGTTTCGTCGCTCGCCGAAATCCTCGGGCAGGCGGCGATCGGTGCGGAGGAGCAAAAGCGATTCGCCTCAGCGCTGTCGACTGACTGGAACACAGCGGACGAATTGTGGAAGCAGGCTGCCGCAGCCGGACTGAACAAGGGCACGATCGCGAAGTTGCAGGCCCTGGGGCAACTGTCGACGCTCACGCGGAACAACGGGCCGCTGGCAGGAAAACTCGCTCAGGATTTCGCAGCGGCACCCACGGATATGCCCCAGCTCGCGAAGCGCGGCTACTACCGTGCCGAGACGTGGATGGCCACGCTTGGGCAATTGTCGGGCGGTAACGCCGCGCAACTGGAAGAGCTGATTCCCGCAGGTTACGCCGGCGATACGCTTGAGGCGCGCGCGAATGCCTATGCCACCGACATGGCGCAAAAGGTCCGGCGTACATTTCCGGGCGAAGTCATCGCCGCGCGTGTCGAGCTAAACGAAATCGCTGTCGCCAGATCCGCAGAGGGGCAGAAGACAGTGGCCGACTTCGTCACGGCCGCATCGGCGAATGGCTATCGGATTGGGCGCACGCCCCTGACGAAATTCTTCAAGGAGCGCGGCGCGCCGCTGCTGAATTCGCTGGGCGCGGCCGAACGCGAGCAGGTGACCATCTCCACGC
Organism: Sphingomonadales bacterium; assembly: GCA_013298745.1. Taxonomy (GTDB): domain Bacteria; phylum Pseudomonadota; class Alphaproteobacteria; order Sphingomonadales; family Sphingomonadaceae; genus Sandarakinorhabdus. Next base: position 1,757 of record JAAFIT010000371.1, on the reverse strand, counting down.
GCCTGCTGCATCGCCTCTACCAGATGACGCCTGACGACGATTCAATGGTGGCATTGGCCGCCCATGGTGTATTGCGCGCCGCCGACGTCACCGCGGTGCCCGAGGGCGATTTTGTCAAGAGCTTCATTCCGCGGCTGACCGGCAATGAGGTGATCAAACCACTCGTCGCGCAGCGCGTATACCGCAAGGCGCAGCAGATCGATACCGCAGCGCGCATGGTCGTCACGCTGGTGCAGCTCGCACGCAATGCGACGCCCGCGCGGGCACTGACGCCGTCGAACGCGGACCGGCAGCAGTACTTCGCGCAGATCGTTAACGACATCCCGAGTCTCGAAAGCCTGCTCGGCAACCAGGATTTCTGCGAGTGCGAGCACTGCCGTTCGATGTTGAGCCCAGCCGCGTACTACGTAGACCTGCTGAACTTTCTCGATCCGGGTCTCGCGTCCGCGGGCACGCCATCGCCGTTCGACGAACTGAACGCGCGACGACCAGATTTGCAGGAGATCGCGCTGACCTGCGAGAACACGAACACCGCGCTGCCCTACATCGACCTGATCAACGAAATACTCGAGGCGTACATCGACGAGGGCTTGGCGCCGAGCGCCCGCACCTATGAGTCCGGCAGTCTGACTACCGCCGACCTGATCGCTGAGCCCGAGCGGATCTCTGCGGCCGTCTACGACATGTTGCGTAGCGAAAAGTACCCGGTGTCGTCTCCCTTCGACCTGTGGACGGAGACGATGCGGGCCTATTGCAACCGGTTCGGCACGCCATACGCGGATCTCGTCAGCGTGTTCCGCCAGCCGACGACCTTGTTCCAGGCCGCGGGTGCGTCGACGCTGACGCGCGGCAAGCTTCTGGCCGAACAACTCGGTCTGACGGAGCGCGATTACGAACTGCTCACCACCGCCGGCGCGGAGGCGAATGGCGTGCCGGCGATGTACGGACACCTGGCCGCCCATCCGGTCACTGTTGCGGACCTGGCGCGCGTCGACGTGCTCACGCGCCAGCTCAGCATCACGGTCGCGGAGCTCACCGATCTCGTCATGACACGCTTCATCAATCCGCACATCGCGACGTTCCTGCGGCTGCAACGCGCCGGTGTGGCGAGCGACAGCGTGTTCGCCTGGCTGGGCGCCAACGGATATCCGGCGCTGAGCGCCGCGGACCAGGCTGAGCTGCTGGCTAAACTCGGGCCGATGCAGGTCGATGGCGTCGCCGGCAATGTCTGGTTGCAGCAGCGTTGGAACGCCGGCGATTTCGACGATCTACTCGTCATCCGGCGCCAGCCTAACCAGTGCGATCCGGCGACCATGCGCATGGTGCAGGTGCGCGCTGGGAATGCGATCACGGAGTCGACGCTGCTACGGCTGAATGTCTTCGTCCGGCTTTGGCGCAAGCTCGGCTGGCGGCCCGATGAGCTGGACGCGGCGCTCACGCGCTTCTTCCCCGCCACCGGGTATGCGAACGTCGCCGACGTCGGCCCCGCGATTCGCACCGCATTGTTAGGACTCGCGCATCTTGAGAATCTACATCGGCTGTGTCCGCTTGGCAGTAACGCACGCCGCAAGTGGCTCACGGTGTGGGGCGCCATTCCGGATCACGGCAAGTCGCTCTACGACGAACTGTTCATCGATGTACCGAGCGCCGCCCAACGCGCAGTGTTCGATCCGGCGCTCGGCGAGCGTCTGCCCGAAGCCGCCGCCCCGGCGCTATCCACCCAGTTGACCGCGGTCAACTGGGTGGATAGCGCCGGG
>JAAFIT010000370.1 GCA_013298745.1 Sphingomonadales bacterium | reverse complement strand
AAATTCACTTCACCGACAATGGCAAGAAGGCCATTCTCAACAAGCTTGTCGAAGCCGAACATTTCGAGCGCTTCCTCGGTCGCAAGTACGTCGGCACAAAGCGTTTCGGCCTCGATGGCGCCGAAGCGATGATCCCGGCGATGGAATCGATCATCAAGATCGGTGGCCAGCTCGGCATCACCGAGATCGTTTTCGGCATGCCGCACCGCGGCCGGCTCAACATGCTCGGCAATGTGATGCAGAAGCCGTACCACATCATCTTCCACGAGTTCGGCGGCGGCTCGGCCAACCCCGACGATGTCGGCGGCTCGGGCGATGTCAAATATCACCTCGGCACCAGCACCGATCGCGAATTCGATGGCAACAAGGTTCACCTCAGCCTCGCGCCCAACCCGTCGCACCTCGAAGCCGTCGATCCGGTCGTGCTCGGCAAGGTCCGCGCCATCCAGACGCGCACCGGCGATGCCAATCACGTCAAGTCGATGCCGGTGCTGCTGCACGGCGATGCGGCATTCGCCGGCCAGGGCATTGTCGCCGAATGCTTCGGTTTTTCGGGGCTGAAGGGCTATAACACCGGCGGCACCATCCATTTCGTCGTCAACAACCAGGTCGGGTTCACCACCAGCCCGCAGTTCGCGCGCTCCTCGCCCTATCCGTCGGACGTTGCCAAGATCGTCCAGGCGCCGATTTTCCACGTCAATGGCGATGATCCCGAAGCCGTGACCTTCGCCACCAAGGTCGCCACCGAATTCCGCCAGAAGTTCGGCCGCGACGTGGTGATCGACATGTGGTGCTATCGCCGCTTCGGCCATAACGAAAGCGACGAGCCGAGCTTCACCCAGCCGCTGATGTACGCCCAGATCGGCAAGCAGAAGCCGGTCAGCGAGCTTTATGCCGCACGGCTGGTGCGTGAAGGCGTTATCGACGCTGGCTATCTGCCTGCTGCCATCGATCGCTACACCGCGATGCTCGAAGCCGATTTCGAAGCCGCCACCAGCTTCAAGGCCAACAAGGCCGATTGGTTCGAAGGCCAATGGTCGGGCCTTGGCAAGCCCAAGGAAGACATCAGCGGCCGCCGTTCGGCGATCACCGGCGTTGCGGCCGACGAATTGCGCACCATCGGCCGCGTGCTGACGGCGATTCCCGATGGCTTCAACATCCACCGCACCCTGGCGCGCATTCTCGACGCCAAGGACGAAACGCTGACGCAAGGCGCCAACATCGATTGGGCGACCGCCGAGGCGCTGGCGTTCGGCACCTTGCTCAAGGACGGCTTTGGCGTGCGCCTGTCGGGCCAGGATTCGGGCCGCGGCACCTTCAGCCAGCGCCATTCGGTGTGGACCGACCAGAAGAACGGCAGCCGCTACGTGCCGCTGGCGGCGATCGACAAGCGCTTCGAAGTCTATGACAGCCCGCTGTCGGAATTCGGCGTGCTCGGCTTTGAATATGGCTTTGCCGCGGCTGACCCGAAGACCCTGGTGCTGTGGGAGGCGCAGTTCGGCGATTTCGTCAACGGCGCCCAGACCATCATCGATCAGTTCATCGCGTCGGGTGAAATCAAGTGGTTGCGCGCCAATGGTCTCGTCATGCTGCTGCCCCACGGCTATGAAGGGCAGGGGCCCGAACATAGCTCGGCACGCATGGAGCGCTTCCTGCAACTCTGCGCCGAAGACAATATGCAGGTGGCCAACGCGACGACGCCGTCGAATTACTTCCACCTGTTGCGCCGCCAGATGCTGCGTGATTTCAGGAAGCCGCTGATCATCTTCACGCCGAAATCGCTGCTGCGCCACAAGCGCGCGGTCTCGACGATTGATGACATGGCAGCGGGCACCACCTTCCACCGCTGTCTCGATGATCTGGCACCGTGCGATCCGAAGAAGATCCGCCGCCTCGTGCTGTGCACCGGCAAGGTCTATTACGACCTGCTCGAGGCGCGCGAAAAGTCGGACCGCGACGACGTCTATCTGCTGCGCGTCGAACAGCTCTATCCGTTCCCGACCGATGTCGTGGCCGAATATGCCGCCAAGTTCCCCGGCCTGCAGGAGGTTGTCTGGGCCCAGGAAGAGCCGAAAAATGCCGGCGCCTGGAGCTTTGTCGAACCGTTCATCGAGGCCGCACTCGGCCGTCGGCCGCTCTATGCCGGGCGTGCCGCGGCTGCTGCCACCGCCACCGGCCTGATGCGGCGCCACAATGCCGAACAGGCCAAGCTCATCGCCGAAGCGCTTGGCGCCAGCCGCGCCGAAGTCACCGCTGCCATCCGTGGCGGGCTCAAATCATCGAAGACATCAGGATAATCGCATGGCCACCGACGTCATCATTCCCGCGCTGGGGGAATCCATCACCGAAGCCACTGTCGGCCAATGGCTGAAACAGCCCGGCGACGCGGTAGCTGCCGACGAACCGATCGTCAGCCTCGAAACCGACAAGGTCGCGGTGGAAGTGCCATCGCCAGTAGCGGGCACCATGGGCGCGCAGCTGTTCGCGGTAGGCGATACAGTGGCGGTCGGCGCGCGGATCGCGGTCATCGAGGCGGCCGGTGCCGCGGTTGCAGCAGCACCCGCACCGGTCGCCGCCAAGGCCGAGCCTGCGCCGGTCGTGGCCGCGCCCGTTGCTGCGCCCGCACCAGCCCCGGCCCCGGCTGCCGAAGCCGCCCCGCTCGATGCCATGGGCCCGGCAGTGCGCACCCTCGTCGATACCTATAATCTCGACATCACCAGCATCACCGCCACCGGCAAGGATGGCCGCCTGACAAAGGGTGACGTGCTTGCCGCGATTGAAGCCGGCACCGCCAAGGTGAAGCGCGCCGCGTCCGCTGCGCCAGCGCCCGCCGTCGCCGTCGCGCCGGTCATTGGCCGTCGCGAGGAACGCGTTCGCATGTCGCGCCTGCGCCAGACCATCGCGCGCCGGCTGAAGGAAGCCCAGAACACCGCGGCGATGCTGACCACCTTCAACGACGTCGACATGTCTGCGGTGATGGAGGCGCGCTCGCGCTACAAGGACCTGTTCGAAAAGAAGCACGGCGTCCGCCTCGGCTTCATGTCGTTCTTCTCGCAGGCCGTCGTGCTCGCCTTGCGCGATGTGCCCGCGGTTGGCGCCTCGATCGAAGGCGATGAAATCGTCTATCGCAACTATGCCGATCTCGGCATTGCGGTCTCCTCGCCCGGTGGCCTTGTCGTCCCAGTGCTGCGCAATGCCGACAAGCTTTCGTTCGCCGAAACCGAGAAAGCCATCGGCGATTTCGGCAAGCGCGCCCAGGCAGGCCAGTTGAAGATCGAGGAACTGCAGGGCGGCAATTTCACCATTTCCAACGGCGGCGTGTTCGGCTCGCTGATGTCGACGCCGATCCTCAACACCCCGCAATCGGGCGTGCTGGGCTTGCACCGCATCGAGGACCGCCCGGTGGTCCGGGGCGGCCAG
>JAAFIT010000369.1:549-3421 GCA_013298745.1 Sphingomonadales bacterium | reverse complement strand
GCGCGCCGGGCTTCACAAAGACCACGGCGCCGACGATTTCGCCAAGCCGTTCATCGGGCAGGCCGAAAACACTGGCTTCGGCAACCGCCGGGTGGACATAGATCGCCGATTCGACTTCCTGGCAGCTGATATTCTCGCCGCCGCGGATGATGATGTCCTTCTTGCGATCGACGATGAACAGATAGCCTTCGTCGTCGAGATAGCCGAGGTCGCCGGAGCGGAACCAGCCGTCGCCGGGGAACGCCGCCAGCGTCGCCTCGGGTTTGTTCCAATAGCCGCGGCAATTGCAGACGGTGCGGATGCAGACTTCGCCGACGGTACCGGCCGGCAGGCCGGGGCCGACCGGGCCTTCACCATTGTCGATGCGAAGCTCGACCAGCGGCGCTGCGGCGCGGCCGGTGGAGGCCGGCTTGTTGCGATAATTGTCGCGGAAATTGCCGGCACCGACACCGTTGGTTTCGGTCAGGCCATAGCCCTGCACCGGGTGCTTGCCTTCGAAGGTCTTGGCGAGGCGCTCGACATGCTCGGGCGGGCGCGGCGCGCCGCCGCTGGCGATATCGACGAGCGACGACAGGTCGTACTTGTCGTGATCGGGGTGCTGCATCAATTCGAGCGACATCGTCGGCACGCCGACGAAATAGGTGGCGCGCTCCTTTTCGATGAGGCGCAGCGCTTCACCCGCATCCCATTTGTGCATGATCACCATCTTGCGGCCGATGGCGATGGAGACGAGCAGCACCGGCACCGATCCGGTGATGTGGAACAATGGCACGTTGAGCAGCATGACCTGCTGTTCGGGTGCCGTCGCTCCGGCCTGTTGTGACAGCGCCAGCAGCGCCAGGCCCGCGACCAAATAATTCATCGCGCCCGAAACAATGGCGCGGTGGGTGGAAACCGCACCCTTGGGGCTGCCCGTTGAGCCCGAGGTGTACATGATCGTCGCATCGTCTTCCGGCGAGATTTCCGGAAGATACCAGGTCGTCTTCGGCGATGCGGCGAGTTCGTCCTCGACGCGGGCAAAGCCGAGGCCGCTGGCGACTTCGGCGGCGGTGCGGACGGTCAGCACCGGCGCGCCGCCCTTCAGGCCACCAATGCGGCGGGCGCGCTCTTCGTCGGCGATGGCGAGGCGGGCGCCCGAATCCTTCAGGCCGTAATCGAGCTCTTCGGCGGTCCACCAGGCGTTCATCGGAATGGCGATGGCGCCGAGATGCAGGATGCCGATGAAGGCGATGATCCATTCGGGATAGTTGCGCATGGCGATGGCGACGCGGTCGCCCTTGGCGATGCCGTGGCGGTGCTGGAGCATCGCGGCGAACTCGAGGCCCTTGGCGTGGACATCGGCAAAGGTCAGCCGCTCATTGCCGAAAACGAGGAATTCCTTGGGTCCGTTGGTGGCAAAGAAGAAGGCGAAGAATTCGCGCATCGATGGCGGCGCGGCGGTGAACACCGGCAGGTTGGCGCCGCGCACCGTCGCGGTGCCGACGCCGAGCGGACCACCATCGGCGGTGATGCCGGCGATGACGGCGTCAAGGGCAGTGTCGAGCGCGGACTTCATGGTAACTCCCCGAAGGTGATGCCGAGCGGTTGATCCGCTTCGTGATTATATTGAAGATAACAAAATTGTCATGTTGGCAATCAGCGTTGCGATCAATAGCCCATCATGCGCGCCAGACGGTCGCCATGGAAGGCGATATCACCAAAGGTTTCCTGGGCGGCGCGGGCGCGCTTCATGTAGAAACCGATGTCGAAATCATCGGTCATGCCGATGCCGCCATGCATCTGCACGCCTTCGTTGGTGGCGAGCTTGGCGACTTCACCCGATTTGGCCTTGGCGAGGCTGGCATAAAGCGCGGCACGCTCGTCCTTTTCATCCAGCGCGGTCAGCGCCCGCAGCGTCGCCGAGCGGGCCAATTCGACTTCGCAGAACAGATGCGCGGCGCGGTGCTGCAGTGCCTGGAAGCTGCCGATCTTCTGGCCGAACTGTTCGCGCTGCTTGAGATAATCGATGGTGCGATCAAAGCTTTCGCTCGACACGCCGAGCATTTCGGCGGCGAGGCAGGCACGGCCAGCATCAAGCACCTTGTCGAGAATGGCGAGCCCGCCACCCACGGTGCCAAGCACATCGGCACCATCCACCTGCACGTCGTTCAAGGTGATGCGTGCGGCGTTGCGGCTGTCGATCATCGAGCGGCGATCGATGCTGATGCCGGCGGCCTTGGCATCGACGAGGAACAGCGTGATGCCGTCCTTGTCCTTGTCGTCACCCGAGGTGCGCGCCGCGACGATCAGCGTGTCGGCGACATGGCCATCAAGCACGAATCCCTTGACGCCGTTCAGCTTGAAACCATTGCCCGAGGGCGTCGCGGTCGTGGCGACATGCACCGGGTTGTGGCGCGCGGCTTCATCGGCGGCGAGGGCGAACAGCCGCTGGCCTTCGGCGATCAGCGGCAGATACTTGGCCTGCTGCTCGGGCGTGCCGGCGGTGGTGAGCGCGGTAACGCCGAGGATGCCGGTGGACAGCATGGGGGCGGCGGAAAGGTTGCGCCCCATCGCTTCCATGATCAGCCCGGCGGCGACATGGCCGAAGCCGGCGCCGCCATGTTCTTCGGGCACCAGCACGCCGGCAAAGCCCATCTCGGCCATCTTGGCCCAGACATTCTTGTCAAAGCCGGTGGCGTCGGCCGTGTCGCGCAGCTTGCGATGCTGGGCCACCGGCGCCTCGGTCTTGAAGAAACCATCCGCCGAATCGCGGATCATTTTCTGGTCGTCGTTGAGAACTAGAGCCATCTTGGTCTTCCTTCGCTTCCCTCTCCCCTTGCGGGAGAGGGCGACTCGCGGCGCAGCCGCGGCGGGGTGAGGGGTGTTGCTCGGC
>JAAFIT010000369.1:0-539 GCA_013298745.1 Sphingomonadales bacterium | reverse complement strand
CGGCGCCTGCCAGCCCCCTCACCCCGGGCCGGCTTCGCCGTCTCTCGCCCTCTCCCGCGAGGGGAGAGGGAAGCACATCATGCCCCCGGCAATTCCAGCACGCGCTTGGCGATGATGTTGAGGTTGATTTCCGACGTGCCGCCTTCGATCGAATTGGCGCGGGTGCGCAGCCAATTGCGCGCCAGATCGCCTTCGCCTTCGGCCGGGCCTTCCCATGCCAGGCCGTCGCTGCCGTTGATGCTCATCAGCAGTTGCAGGCGTTCCTTGTTCAATTCCGTGCCATAATATTTGAGCATCGATGACAGCGCGCCAACGCCCTGGCCGGCCTTGGCCTCGTCCTTGACCCGCTCCATCGTCAGCGCGAACGCCCAGGCGTTCATTTCGTGGCGGACGATATCGGTGCGCAGGCCGGTGTCGGCGAGGATCGCGGCATCAAGGCCGATCTGGCGCTTGGCGATCTGCGACACGCCATCGCGCAGCCCGCCGCCGGTCGAATCGCTGCCACCGATCATCTCGCGTTCATGGGTCAGCAGATATTT
>JAAFIT010000037.1 GCA_013298745.1 Sphingomonadales bacterium | reverse complement strand
TTTCATCGCGCCGCCGATCGCATCTGCCATCATCCCCACTTGCTGCCCGGCGCTATGCTCGCCGATGTGTTGCCACCTGACCTTGCACCGCGCGGATTTGTCTTTGCAACGCCAAAGAGTGTCGGCAGGTTGATGCGATGGCGAGTGGCACGATTTGCGAACCGGTGGTGGTCGATCCCGACCGGTTGGTCCGCATCGAGCAGGTCGTCCAATCCGCAAACGCGCCGGCCCCCGAACGCTTTGCGCATTTTCACGATGTCGTCGAACTGGTCTGGTTTGAACAGGTCGAAGGCCAACTGATCAGCGAGGATGGCCGCTTTCCGCTCGGTGCTGGCACAGCGGTGCTGTTGCCGCCGATGCGGCACCATGATTTCGTGCTGGAAGCAGGCGCACGCGCCTGGATACTGGCGCATCTCGATCCGGCGCTGCTCGGCGGCGACACGCTGCCTCATTTCGATCGGTGTCTGGTCGCGCACTACGAGGGCATTGAACACGAGCGCATGACGATGTTGTTCGATTGGCTGCTGGCGCTTGACGCCCAGGAAAGCGCTCCATCGCCGCTGATGCTGCCGATCCTCGAACTGCTGATCATCGCCATCCAGCGCGCCGCGACAACACCATCGGCCGGCGCCGGTGTCAGCGTCGATGCCCTTTCCCGCCTGCGGCCGGCGCTCGACCGCGTGGCGCGCGATCCGGCGGCGGCGCTGACATTGGAGGACGCCGCGGCCGCGTGCCACCTGTCATCCGCCTATTTCTCCCGGCGGTTCAAGGCGGTGCTGGGGATGAACTACACGGACTATGTCCGCATGTACCGGCTGCGGCTGGCGGCGCGCCGCTTGCTGACCAGCCGCGATCGCATCGGCGCCATCGCCTATGACACGGGCTTTGCCACGGCAGCACATTTCACCGCCCAGTTTCGCAATCGCTATGGCCTATCCCCTCGCGAGTATCGCGCCGGCAGTGGGCCAGAGACGTGATGACCGCAAATCGGCGATAGTTTTTGTCTCGCCAGGCAGCGCTTCCGCCTGATGACGACAAGTGGCCGCTTATGCGACACTAGCATTTGTGGTTGACCCCGAATCCCCCGATCCCTTTGCCGAAGCGCGGCGCCGCGACGGCGTGCTGGTCGCCGATTTCGCCGGCGAAGCCATCCCGATGATCCTCGGCCACCGCGCGGTGCGGGCAGCCGCGAGCGATTGGCAGCAGTTCAGCTCCGACGCGCCGTTCCGGGTGCCGATCCCAAGCGAGGAGCATGTCCGCACCGTCCGCCAATTGCCAATCGAGGCCGATCCACCCTTGCATTCGGCGTTCCGGGCGCTGTTGAACCCGATTTTCCGGCGGCCGCTGCAACCCGATTATGTCGCCCGCATCGACGCGCTGGTTGCCGACCAGATCGACGCGGCGGTGGCGAGCGGCACGGTCGAGGTGGTGCGCGATTTCGCGCTGCCGTTGCAATCGCGCGCGCTCACCCTGTTGCTCGGTATGCCGGAGACCGCGGCCGAGGAATGGATCGGCTGGGGCATCCATGTCTTCCACGATGGCGATGATGGTGCGGCCAAGGGCGCCGGGCTCGATGACTATATCCGCCACATGGTGGCCAGGGCACAGCCGTCCGGCGGCGATGACTTCTTCAGCGCGCTGACCCGGATGAGATTCGAAGGCCGGCCACTGACCACCGACGAGATGGTCGGGATCGCCAATCTGGTCTTCGCCGGCGGGCGCGACACGATCATTCATTCGGTCAGCCGGATCATCGCCTATTTCGCCGAACACCGCGCCGCGCTCGACGCCATCTGCCAGGACAGCAAGCAGATCGCCTTTGCGGTGGAAGAGTTCGTGCGCGTCATCAGCCCGTTGACTCATATCGGCCGGGTCTGCCCGGTAGCCACCGAAGTCGGCCCGGTGATGGTTGCCGCCAATGACCGTGTCTCGCTGTGCTGGGCATCGGCCAACCAGGACGAAACGGTATTCGATGATCCGGGCACGATCAGGCTCGATCGCGCCCCCAACCCGCACCTCGGCTTTGGCAGCGGCATCCACAATTGCCTCGGCTCGGCGCAAGCGCGGGCGATCCTGCGCAGCCTGATCAGGCAGCTCGGCGCGCGGACCGGCGCACTGACCATCATCGACGCCGAGCGCCAGTTCGAGGTGATGCCACAATATCGGCGCTGGGTCGGCTATTCGGCGCTCACCGTCCGCTTCGAAGGGCCCATGGCATGACCAAGTTCGTCAAGGCGCTGTTGCTGGCGGCCGCACTCGCTACCACGCCGATGGCTGCCGCTGCGGCGCCGCCAGCCACGCAAACCACATCGCGCCCTGAACAATTCTACCACATCTTCGTGCGCAGTTTTGCCGACAGCAACGGTGACCGGAATGGTGATCTGCGCGGTTTGCGCAGCAAGCTCGATTATCTCCAAGGCCTTGGCGTCACTACCATCCTGCTGACGCCGCTTTATCCGTCGCGCTTCTATCACAATTATTTCGCCGATGATTTCACCGGCATCGACGATGAATATGGATCAAAGGCAGACTTCTGGGCGCTGGTCGACGACCTGCATCGCCGTGGCATGCGGATCTTCCTTGATGAGGAGATCCAATATGTCACCGGCCAGCACGAATGGTTTCGTGCATCGCACGACAATCCGGCGTCGCCGTTCTCGCCTTATGTGCTCTACAAGGACAAAACCAACCACACCCCGGTTGCGACCCTGCTCGGCACCACCGATTTCACCGTCTGGCCCAACCAGCAACAGCAGATTTACACCGTCAATCTCGCCGAGCCCAAGGTGCGCGCCTACTTCACCGGTTATCTGAAGTCCTGGATGGACCCCAATGGCGACGGCGACCCGAGCGACGGCGTCGATGGCTTTCGTATCGATCACATGATGGACGACCTCGACAATGTCGGGGTGTTGACGAAACTGCTGACCAACTTCTGGGCGCCGATGCTGAAGGACCTGCGGCAGTTGAACCCCAAGGTGCAGATCATCGCCGAACAGGCCGATTGGGGCGATGGCGCGGCGTTCTTCGAACAGGGCACGGTCGACAAGGTCTTCGCCTTTTCGATCTGGAAGGCAGCGCGCGAGCTCGATGCCAAGGCGCTGGCAGCGGCGATCAGCCAATCGAACGGCGTGATCACCGAAGACCGCGACCAACTGGTCTTCATCGAAAACCACGATACCGAGCGCTTTGCCAATACGCCGCGCAACACCCCGGCGATCCTGCGGCTCGGCGCGGCGATCACATTGCTGACCGGCTGGACCCCCAGCCTCTATTATGGCCAGGAAATCGGCATGGGCGGCAAACAGACGGATGACTATGCCGCGAAGGGCAACACACCCGCCAATGCCGATGCGCGCGATATTCCGCTGCGCCAGGCCTTCCGCTGGGTCGCCGATCCGCTCGCGCCGGGCAATGCCGCATGGTACCGCCAGTTCCCGGACGCCTATCATACCCCCGACAGCAATGCGCCGGGTGACAGGGTTTCGGTGGCGGAACAGACGTCCGACAAGGCCTCGCTGCTCAACACCTATCGGACGCTCGCTACCCTGCGGGCGCGCGAGCCGGCTCTGGCCCGCGGCAGCACGAAGGTCGTCGCGCAAACAGGAAACCTGCTGCTGATCGAGCGACAGCTCGATGCCGAGCGAGCGTTGGTACTGTTCAATCTTGGCGCTGCCCCTGCATCGCTACCGTTGCCGGTCGGCCACAGGATCGGCGCGCGGCTCTATGGAGTGGCCACTCAATCACCGCGCGGCCTCGACGCGCCCTCGCATTCGGCAACCGTCTGGGCGACGACACCGTGATCCTGGCGCGGCGCTGGCTGCTGGCACTGACCGCGCTGGTCCTGACCGTTGCCGCCTTGCCGGCCACCGCTGCGCCGCCGCTGACCCGCTTCGTCGATCCCTTCATCGGCACCGATGGCACCGGCCACACCTCGCCGGCCGCCAGTCGGCCGTTCGCGATGGTCGCCCCCGGCCCCGACAATGCCGATAGTGGCTGGGACTATACCAGCGGCTATCAGTATCGCGCGCCGACGATCCTCGGCTTTTCCCAGACGCGCGCCAGCGGCACCGGCATTCCCGAGCTCGGCGACATTCTGTTGATGCCGATGCAGGCGCTGCGCACGACGGAGTTCAGCAGCCACTATGACAAGGCCAGCGAAGCAGCGCGGCCGGGTTTCTATAGCGTCAAGCTGACCGACAATGACGTGCGCGTCGAGCTGACAAGCACGCTGCGCGTCGCGCTCCACCGCTATCGCTTCGGCAAGGGCGGGCGGGTCTGGGTGCTGGCGGATTTCCAGCATGGCCTGCGCTTCCTCACTAAGGAGCGTGTCACCGCCAGCGATGTCACGCTTGGCACTGATGGTATCGAAGGCAGCATTGCATCGCGCAACTGGACGGACCGGACAGTGGCCTTTTCGCTGCGCTTCGATCATCCGATTGCCGCCTCTCGCCGACTGCCGGCCGCGGCTGGCGACAAGGCGCCGCGATATTTGCTGGCGTTCGATCTCGGCCCCGATGCTACGTTGCACGCCAAGGTGGCGCTCTCGACCACCGACATCGACGGCGCCCGGCGCAACATGGCGGAGCTTCCCGGCTGGGATTTCGATGCCGTCGCGAATGCTGCCAGCGCCGAATGGGAGGCGCTGCTCGACCGGGTCCGCATCGACGCCGATGATCGCAGCAAACGCATCTTCTACACAGCGCTCTACCACGCCTTTCTACACCCCAGCATCATTTCCGATGTCGATGGCCGCTATCGCGGTGGCGATGGCAAGGTCGCTTGGGCGCGCGGCAAGGCCTATTATTCGACGCTGTCATTGTGGGACACGTTTCGCGCGGCGCAACCGCTCTACACGCTGCTGGTGCCCGAGCGCATCGACGATATCGTGCTGACCCTGCTCGATCACCACAAGGCGGTTGGCACGCTGCCGTTGTGGCCGATCTGGGGCGGCGAGACCAACACGATGATCGGCAATCCTGCATTGCCAGTGATCGCCGATGCCTGGGCCAAGGGCTTTCGCGGTTTCGATGGCCGCGAGGCGCTGGCGGCGATGGTCACGACCTCGACCAAGGACCATGCACATTCGGATTGGTCGCTGTTCGATTGCTTCGGCTACTACCCCTTTGATCGGGTCGAAAACGAAGCCGTGTCACGCACGCTCGAGGCCGGGATCGGTGATACGGCGACGGCGCGGATGGCGGCAATGCTGGGTGACACCGCCTCGGTAGCGCGCTTCGGCACCCGCGCCAAAGCCTATCGGACGTTGATCGATCCCGAAACCGGGTTGGCGCGTGGGCGTGACAGCAAGAGGCAGTGGCGGACGCCGTTCGATCCCGGACTGGTGACCTCGCCGCTCGGCCATCCCGGCGACTATACCGAGGCCAATGCTTGGCAATATAGCTGGACGCCGTCGCTGCATGACACAACCGGTTTGATTGCGGCCATGGGTGGCAAGCCGGCCTTCACCGCCATGCTCGACCGGTTCTTCACTGTCACCGGCAAGGTCGACAAGTTTCAGGGGCAGGAAGCGCTGATTGGCCAGTATTCGCATGGCAACGAGCCCGGCCACCATATCCCCTGGCTCTATGCCTTCAGCACGGCACCCGAAAAAGGCCCCGCCCTCATCCGCCGGATCGCGGTCGATTTCTACCGGGACACCCCCGACGGCATCACCGGCAACGAGGACGCCGGGCAGATGAGCGCCTGGTTGATCTTTGCAACGCTTGGCTTTTATCCGCTCGATCCGGCGAGCGGCCACTATGTTGCCGGGTTACCGCTCGTGCCACGGGCCGAAATCCGTGTTCCAGGTCGCGAGCCGCTGATAATCGTCGCGCATGGTGCCGGGGATAGGCTGCGGTCACTGACGGTGAATCGCGCCCACCTCGACCCGCTGGCAATCCCGCACGAGGCGCTGACAGCGGGTGGCACATTGGCCTTTGAACGCAGCGACCACGCCGAATAAGCCGGGGCTATGCCGCGTGTGCGGGCTCCCTGAGACCGGCACAACATAGCGCGCCGACAATGCCGGCATCCTGATCGAGCGCCGGCGCGCGCAAGAAGCCCGCATAGGCCGCGCTGCGCCCGGCATAACCGCCAAGCTGGCGCAACATCGCCGCGTTGACAGCATCGACGAGACCAGGCGTCTTGCCGACGCCACCGCCAATGACGATGCCTTGCGGCGATAGCGCCAGCACCAGCGTCGCGCACAGCTGCCCCAGATAATCGGCGATCAGCTGATGTTCGGGGCCGCCAGTGGCGAATTCGCTGAGTGACGCACCAAAGCGCGCCATGATCGCCGGGCCCGCTGCCAGCCCTTCGGCGCAGCTGCTGTGAAACCGGCAAATCGACCGGGCCGGATCGTTAGGATGCGCCTGAATGGGCAGATGGCCCATTTCCGGATGCAACAGCGCCGGCAGCACTTGCCCCCGATACAGAATGGCGCCGCCGATACCGGTGCCCACAGTCAGGTAAATCCCCAGATCGACACCGCGCAAGGACCCCAGCCGGGCCTCGGCCAGACCTGCGGCAGCGACATCCGTCACGAGGGTAATCGGTGCATTGCAGATGCCCTGCAAGGCGCCGACCAGATCAAAGCCGCTCCAGCCGGGCTTGTTGGTTTCCAGCAAGTGCCCATAGTCATCAGCCGCCGGATCGATCACGATCGGACCAAAGGCACCGACGCCAAGGCCGGCCAGATCGTGGCCGGCGGCGTGATCAGCGAAGAATGCAGCAATCTGCGGCAGCAACACGCCGGGCGACGTTGTCGGCAAGGTTGCGCGCGCGAACATCCGGCCATCGGCATCGCCCACCGCTACCAACGTCTTGGTTCCGCCAAGCTCGATTCCGCCGTAAAGACCTGTTTCAGCCACCAATCAGCCCTTCCGTCTGCGCGGCAATCACCCGTCTGATCATCGGTCGCGCCACAAGCAGCGCGATCACCGCAATCACATAGAGCGCCGCAAGCATGGCGAAGCCAGCGGCGAGCCCGGTCCGGGTCGCGATCAACGGCAGCAACACCGTCGCGATTCCGGCGCCGATGAAACCCAGCATGGTCATCAACCCTGCGGCCGTGGCGCGCGCTTCATCGGGCATCACATCGTGCATCGCGGCATAGACACAGCCATCGAACAGCCCCTTGCCAAAACTGGCAGCAAACAACAGCAGCCCCACCTGCCCTGCTGTGCTGACCAGCGGAAACGGCAACAGAAACAGCGCGGCAATTGCAAGCCCCAACGCCAGCACCGTGAAACGGCCCAGCGCATTTTTCGCCACCAGCCGATCGGCAAGCCAGCCGCCGGTCAACACCGACATGAAGCCCGCCGTGGCGATCGCCACCGGCCCGACCAGGGCGCTGTCAGCGAGGTTGAGGCCCAGCGCGTCGTGCGCAAAGGTGTTGCTCCAGTTGAGCACTGCCGATGACGCCGCGGTTGCCAGAAAGAAGACCCCGCAGAGCAAGAGCGCCGCGGGGTTGGCGAGAATGAGCGTCAATGGCTCCACCCGCGCCTCGGCTTTCGGTCGCGCCACCGCTGGCGCATCGTCACGCAACCAGCGCAGCAATAGCAGCATCACGGCAATGCCCAGCGCCGCAAAGACCAAAAAGGGGGCGGCCCAGCCATAGCTGTCGGCCAACCGGCCCGCCACCCAACCGCCCAGGCCGGCGCCGACGAACACCGCCGTCTGATGGATGGCCAAGGCCCGGCTGCGCATCAACGGCCGGTGCCAGGCACTGATCAGCGCCGTGGCGGTGGGGTAATAGGTCGATTCGCCGACAGCGACGAGGCCGCGCAGCCCCAGCAGCATGGCAAAGCCGGTTGCAAGCGGCATCATCCCGGTGGCGGTGCTCCAGAACAACAACCCGAAGATGATCATGTTGCGACGCCGGACGCTGTCCCCCATCCGCCCGAACAGAAAGGCGCAGACCGCATAAACCCAGAAGAAGGTCGTATCGATCAGACCCAACTGGATATCGCTGACGTTGAAGGCGGACCGCAGCAACGGCTTGACCGTATTGAAGATCGATCGATCCGCCGCGTTGACGAACGACACCAGCCACAACAGCCCGACCAATTGCCACGGGTAGCGGCTCGATGCGGGCGCCGCGGCGGTCACGCGCCGCCAGCCTTGCGGACCCAGGCGAGCCACATTGCGGCGGTCCAGGAAAAGTCATTGCCACCCGAACCGGCACCGGTTTCGGGGCTGAAGCTTTCATAAAAGCCCGATTTGGCGATCAACTGTGCGGAATCGGCGCGAATGCGCTCGGCCCAGTCGCCGTGGCCGGCTTCGGCAAGGCCGATGGCGACCATATAGCTGACCACCAGCCAGATCGGCCCGCGCCAATAACGCTGATGATCATAGGCACGACTGCCGGCTTCCAGACTCGGTAGCAGATAGGTGGCACTCGTCGTCATGCGCGCCAGTCCGGCGAGCAAGCGGTCGCGCTGGGCGGCGCTGCCGACGCCGGCATAAAAGGCGAGAAAGCTGGCATTGGTGACCAGCCCCGAGCTTTCGCCGGTGGTGACATCGCGCGAGCAATAGGCGCCGGCCGCATCGTTCCACAGCCAGTCCATGCCGGCTTCGGACAGCGCGATGCGTTCGTCGAGTTCCTGAACCGCCGCGGCGTCGCCCAAGGCTTCAGCAATGACGCGCAAATCGCGATTGGCGCGCAGCAGCTCCATCGACATGCCGACATCGACGACGCGAAAAGGGCCGGTGTCGGCAATGGTGCGATGGTTCCAACCACTGTTGCGGCCGAACTGAAGGATGGCGACATAGCGATCATATTCCGCCGCAGTCGGCCGCATCGCCGCATCGACATGGCCGGTATCGCGGCGCTGATAGGTGCCGACGCCACTGGTATCGACCCGTGCCAGCGCATCGTCCCATTCGCTGCTGTTGTCGCGGCCGGTTTCCCAATTGTGGGTGACCATGACAAGGCCATTGCCCAGGGGATCGCGGAAGCGGTGAAACCAGCGGTGGCTGGCCAGGCAGGCTTCATACAGCCGCCGCAGCCGCGGATGGGCAGGATCAGCGCCCTCGGCTTCCCACAGCCGCCGCACAACGCTCGCCAGTACCGGTGGTTGGGTGATCCCCGATGTCGGCGGCGTCTTGCCGGTGCCCCATACCGACGGCCCGGGGAAATAGCCGGGATCTTGCTTGTGAAAGATGATGTGCGGGATCATCCCGTCATCCCATTGCCCGGACACGAGCGTTTCGATTTCGGTCCAGGCCCGATCGGTATCGAATTCGGCAAAACCCAGCGCGACAAAGGCCGAATCCCAGTTCCACTGATAGGGGTAGAGCCCGTGCGTCGGGACGGTATAGCCGCCGCGATCGTTGCGCTTCAGAATCGCAATCGCCTGATCATCGAGGTCGCTGCGCATTGTCATTGTCCTTCCACGGCGATCATGCGGATATCATTGACATTGGTGCGGGTCGGCCCGGTCATCACCAGTCCGCCCAACCGGGCAAAAAGGTCGTAGCAGCGATTGCTGGCCAGCGCCGCCGCGGCTGCCGATGGGTCGGCCCAGCGCGCTTCAAGATAGCCACCTGCGTTGTCCTCGGTGCCATCGATGCCATCGCTGTCGCCGGCCAGAGCCGCAATCGGTGCGGCCGGATCAAGCGCGGTCAGCAACCCGGCGAGATATTCGAGATTGGGGCCACCGCGACCATGTTTGCTGGCGCGCGAGACAGTCAATTCACCGCCCGATAGCAGCAGGTGACGGCCGGGTTGCGACCGGTAGCGATCAGCGATCGCCGCGTGCATCTGCCCCGTCGCTGCCGCTTCGCCGATCAGCGCCGCGCCAAGATCGACGACATTCCAGCCATCAGCTGTCGCTCGCGCCCTCACGGCGGCCAAGGCATCGGCATTCGTGGCGAGCAGATGCACCGGATGCGCCGGCACCGCTGGCGGCCGATTGGCGTGGATCGCCGCGGCCAGCGCCGGCGTCACCGGCCAGCCGGCGGTGGCAAGGATCGCCAGCGCCTGTTCCGGCACGAACGCCGCGCCGATGCTGGGGCCGGATGCCACCAGCGCCGGATCATCGCCGGCGACATCGGAAATCACCAGAGTGAGCAGTTCGGCACCCCGCGCGCCTGCCACCGCCGCCAGCCGTCCGCCCTTGACGCGCGACAAATGGCGACGGACGAGGTTGATATCGGCGATGCCGGCGCCCGAGCGCACCAGCGCGTCGTTTATCGCCTGCTTTTCGGCAAAATCGACGCCTTCGGCCGGCGCGCACAGCAACGCCGACCCACCGCCCGAAATCAGGAACACCACCCGGTCATCGGGCCCGGCCTCGGCCGCCAGCGCCAGAATTCGCGCGCCAGCCTCCAGCCCCAACCCATCGGGCACCGGATGCCGCGCCTCGATGATCTCGATATTGGGCGGCGGGTTTTCGACACCATGGCCGTGACGCGTTACCACCGCACCCGAAACCGGCCCGGCCAGGCATTGGCTGGCCACCAGCGCCATTTCGGCCGCCGCCTTGCCGCAACCCAGCACGATCGTGCGCCCCGCAGGCGGCGTCTTGGGCAGCGCCGCCGGCATGGTGTGACGCGGGCTGGCCGCGGCAATGCCATGCTGAAAATAGCCCGTCAGCGTCTCGCGCAACGTCATGATGACCCTGTCCCTGCCGGCGTGGAGAGGCTGGCAAACCCCGCCGCCACGGTGTCCGATCAGAAGCTGTAGGACAACCGCCCCATGAAGCGCCGCGGCAACACCGGGCGCCCGACGAAGAAGGCGCCGTTGGCCGCCTGGTTGTTGTCCTGGCGCGGCGAGCCTTCGGTCACGGCATCGGTGTTGAAGACGTTGAAGACATTGACACTGACCCGCATCCGGCCGGGGCCGACCGGCAGCGTATAGCCAGCATCGATGGTGGCAATGTTCCAACCCTTCAACAGGATGGCATTGTTCGAAGCAGTGAAATTGTCACCGGTGTAGTTGGTGAACGCCGAGATATCGAGCGCGCCATCGTCGTAATAGAGCCCGGCATTGTAGAGGATATCGGGCTGGCGCTCGACATCGCGGCCGATGATCGCGGGATTGGTATCAAAGGCGATGTAGCGCGATTGCTGGATCGTCAGATTGCCGTTGAAGCGCAGGTTGCGCATCAGCTTCACATCGAGCGTGCCTTCAACGCCATAGGATTCGGTGCCGACCAGATTGACCTTTTCGGTAAAACCGCCGGCGCCATCGTTGACGAACAGCACCTGCCGGCGATTATCCAGCCGGGTGTAGAGCCCCGCAACGGTCATCGAGAAGCGCGGCTGCACCACCTTGATGCCGGCTTCGGCCTGCTTGATGATTTCGGCCTTGTA
>JAAFIT010000368.1 GCA_013298745.1 Sphingomonadales bacterium | reverse complement strand
CCGCCGACCGCCATTTCGACATGATCGCGGACCCAGAGGTTGTAGACGTTCCATACCTGCGACTGGGCGATCCAGAAGGCGGCCTGCACCAGCATCAGCAGCAACAGCACCCGCACCGCGCGCCATTCAGCCTTCGTCAGCGGTGCCCGCGCGGCGGACGCGATGCGCGGTGGGTCCGGTGGCAAATGCCGGCCGCCGCGCCAATAGACGAACAGCCCGGCAAGCATGCCGAACCCGGCCAGGCCGAATGCCATGTGCCAACCGAATTCCTGCCCCATCCAGCCGCAGATGATGGGGGCAGCAAAGGCCCCGCAGTTGAGCGCGAAATAGTAAAGCTGCAGGCCATCGTCGCGGCGCCGGTCGTCGGGGCCATAGAGGCTGCCGAGCTGCGAAAACAGATTGGCGTTGGCGAAACCGGTGCCCAGCATCAGCAGCAGCAGCGCCAGCAGGAAACTGGCATCGAACGCCATGGCGAAATGCCCGGCCGTCATCAGCAGACAACCGATCATGATCGATCGCCGGCGCCCAAGCAGGCGATCGCCGATCAGGCCACCGAACATCGGGGTAAAGCGCACCAGCCCGGCCCAAAGCCCGAACAGTTGCACCGCAAAGGCCTGGGTGGACAGCGGCCCGGTCACGCTTTCGATGGCGGTGCGCGTGGCGGCAAGGCCGAGGACATGTTCGGCATGGCCGGGCAGCAGCAACTGGCCGACCATGTAGAGCGTCAGCAGCGCCTGCATGCCGTAAAGCGAGAAGGACTCCCAGAATTGCGTGCCTGCCAGCCAGGCCAGGCCCCGTGGCTGGCCGAAAAGGTCGTCTTTAGTCTTGTCAGCTGTGACTGCGGTCATTCGAACGGATTGCCGCTTCCGGCGCGCGCTGGACGCAGATGCACCTTGCCGGCGAGCACCGGCGCCAGATCTGCGAGCACGGCATCAACAACGGCATCGTTCGGGAACTGGCTTTGATGACATTGCGCGGCGCGGCGGCTGGCGGCGGCATCGGCATCGGTGAACGGGATCGCGATGGTCAACAGCGCCGGATCGGTTCCGGCCCAGGGCGACAGTCGCGTGGGATGGGCCTTGAGCGCGTCGGCGGGCAATCCGACATAGAAAAGCGGCGGCAGGCCGTGCGCTTCGAGCAGGACTTCGCTCGCGACGGCGCTGATCAGGCGATGATCAGGGTGGCCATAGCCGCCATCGGGGCCCCAACTGATGACCGCGCGCGGCTTCAGATCGGCGATCAGCACCCGCACCGCTGTCGCCAGCGCCTGCAATCGGCTCGATGTTGGCCGCACCGGCTCGCCGAGGCTGCCATCGACAAAGCCAAGGAAGATCGGCCCCGATACGCCAAGCGCTTCGGCGGAGCAGCGTGCTTCCGCCTTGCGCGCCTTGGCCAGATCCGCCCCGGCCTTGATGCTGCCATCAGTCGGCGCGCCATTCTCGCCGGCAGTGGCAACGGCAAGAAGCACGGGGATGCCGCGCCGGGCAAGGTTGGCGGCCAATGGCGCGACGGTGATTTCGTCATCGGGATGGGCGAAGAGCAGCAGCACCGGGGCCAGGGGCGTTACCGCCTGGGCTGGCGCTGCGGAAAGCAACAAGCAGAATGCAGCGGCTGCGGCGCGAAAAAGCGATTTGGGATGCATGCGAGGCAGTTAAGGCGGGTTCAAGGCTGCGACGCAAGCGCCATGGCGCAGGCTGTGGCAATCGGCCGGCGGTGACGCTAGGATGATGGCCATGTTCATTCGCCTCACCCCCGCCATTTCGGTTTCGCCGCAGATCAGCCTCGAGGATTGCGCGGCGGCGCGCGATCAGGGCTTTGCTGCCATCATCTGCAATCGTCCCGATGATGAGGATGCCGGCCAGCCCAGCGCGGCCGCGATGGCTGCTGCAGCGGCGGCGGCGGGTTTGCGCTTCAGCCATATTCCCGTCGACGCCAGCGGCATCGACACCAGCCATGTCGCCGCCATGGCCGCGGCCCTCGCCGAAGGCGGGCCTGTCCTCGCCTATTGCCGGTCGGGTACACGCTCGACCAACCTCTGGGCGCTCGCCGAGGCCAGTCGTGGCGGCGATCCCGATGCGATTGCGGCAGCCGCAGCGGGCGGCGGCTATAATGTCTCCGGCATGCTGCCGATGCTGCGCCGCCTCGCCGCCGGGGCCTGAACCGCCATGGTGTGGACGTCGTTGTTCGGTATCATCACGCTTGTGCTGCTGGCGCGCGCGCTGGGGTTTGCCAGGACACCGCGCCTTGCCGACGCCGCCGAAGCGCGCCGGATCGCCAGCGATGCCCTGCCGGGATTTCGGGCCGCCGAGGCCGCGGTCAGCCGCGATGGCGGCGGTGCGCTCGTTAGCGGCCACGATGGCCGGGTCGCGCTGGTCCGCGCCTTTGGTGACCGCTGGGTCGTCCGCATCGTCAATGGGGCCGAAGCCGAGGTTGCGGCCGGACGGTTGCGGCTGGTGCTGCCCGAGCCGATGTTCCCGCCCGCAGACATCGAACTGGGCGCCGCGGCGCCAGCCTGGGCCCGCCGGCTGTGAACCTTCCCGATCCGGTTCAACTCGCCATTCCGGCGTTCATCGTGTCGATCATCATCGAGATGTTTGCGATCAAGTCCGGCGCGCGCGGCGATTATGATTGGCGCGATACGGCAACGTCGCTGGTCATGGGCTTTGGTAACACCTTTGCCGCGGTGATTTTCGGCGCCGCCGTCGTCGGCCTCGGCGTCTGGATCCACCAGTTCCGGCTGTTCGATATTCCGGTGACGTGGTGGAGCCTCGTCCTGCGCTTCGTCGCCGATGATTTCTTCTATTACTGGTTCCACCGCACCGCCCACCGTATCCGCTGGTTCTGGGCGAGCCATGTCATCCACCACAGCTCGCAGCACTACAATCTCTCGACGGCGCTGCGGCAGACCTGGACCGGGCAGTTCTCGCTGTCCTTCATCTTTCGGCTGCCGTTGTTCTTTGCCGGGTTCGATCCCAAGCTCATCCTGTTCTGCGCTGGGCTGAACCTTGTCTATCAATTCTTCATCCACACCGAGGTTGTGCGGCGTTTGCCCTGGGGCCTCGAACTCTGGCTCAACACCCCGTCGCACCACCGCGTCCACCACGGCACCAACGCGCGTTACCTCGATCGCAATTATGCCGGAGTCTTCATTGTCTGGGACCGGATGTTCGGCACCTTTGAAGCCGAGCGTGATGATGAACCGCCGCGCTATGGCATCATCAAGAACCTCGCCACCTTCAATCCCCTGTGGGTTGCCTTTCATGAATGGGTTGGCATCGGCCGCGATCTTGTGAAGGCACGGGATTGGCGCACCCGCTGGCTGGCGGTGGCAGGGCCGCCCGGTGCCATCAGCGGCGATACGGCGGACGTGATCCGCGCGCAGTGGCGCGCCTCGGTCCCGGCGGAGTGATCGGCCGCCGCGCGCTGC
>JAAFIT010000375.1 GCA_013298745.1 Sphingomonadales bacterium | reverse complement strand
GGCGGTGTTCGGCTTCTTCATCGCGCTGATGGGTTGTTATCACGGTTATCATTCGTCGGGCGGTGCCGCCGGAGTCGGGCGTGCCACGACCAACGCCGTGGTGTCGGCGTTCATCCTCATCCTGCTGTCCAATCTCATCATCACCGTGATCGTTTTCGGATCATGACGGCCAAGATCCAGCTTTCGGGCGTCCACAAGCGCTTTGGGTCCAAGGTCGTCCTCGATGGAGTCGATCTGGCGGTGCAACCGGCCGAATCGATGGTGATCATCGGTGGCTCGGGCACCGGCAAATCGGTGATGATCAAATGCATCCTGGGGCTGATCCGCCCCGAAAGCGGCAGCATCAAGGTCGATGGCGTCGAAGTGACGGGCCTCAAGGGCCGCGCGCTCGCCGATCACCAGGCCCGCTTCGGCATGTTGTTCCAGGGCGGCGCGCTGTTCGATTCGCTGCCGGTCTGGCGTAATGTGTCGTTCGCGCTGTCGGGCAGCACTGCCAATCGCCGGGCGGCCGCCATCGACAATCTCGCCCGCGTCGGTCTGGGCGCCGATGTCGCCGATTTGCGGCCAAGTGAACTCTCGGGCGGCATGCAGAAGCGCGTTGCGCTGGCCCGTGCGATCGCCGTGCGCCCCGAAATCCTATTCTTCGATGAACCGACGACCGGCCTCGATCCGATCATGGCCGATGTCATCAATGATCTGATCCGCACGCTGGTGACGGACATGAAGATCACCGCACTGACCATCACCCACGACATGTCGAGCGTGCGCAAGATCGCCGACCGGGTCGCGATGCTCTATCAGGGACGCATCATCTGGGAAGGCCCCAAGGCCGCGATCGACAGTGCCGACAACCCCTATGTCGATCAGTTCGTCCACGGCCGATCGCGGCCTTGGGGCCTTCCCAGATGATGCGTCCCTGATAGAGCATCCCCTATGTCGATCAGTTCGTCCACGGCCGCGCCGAAGGCCCGATCCACATGCAACTCCGCAAGCTGTGACACTATGCGCCGCGGCACGGCGGCGCAGTGCCATGGAACTGAAACGACAGATGACCAATTGTCCACGCAGCGCTCGTGCTATCTCGCCGGGTGCCGTCATACGCTGCAAAGGACACTTCATGTCATCTGCCAAGACTGTTACGCGCGCCCATCCCCTCAAGGCCGCGCTGTTCGCCATCGCGGCTGCCGGCCTCACCGTTTCGGCGCTGCCCGCCGCTGCCGCCCCCACGGCAAATATCGTCGGCACCGCTGCTGGCTCGGCCGATCACACGACGCTGGTCGCTGCCGTAAAAGCCGCCGGCCTGGTTGATACGCTCTCGGGCGCCGGGCCCTTCACCGTATTCGCTCCCACCAACGCCGGCTTTGCCGCGCTGCCGGCTGGCACCGTCGAAACCCTGCTCAAGCCGGAAAACAAGTCACAGCTCCAAGCCGTGCTCACCTATCATGTCGTCCCCGGCAAACTGACCGCAAAGGATGTCGTTGGCGCAATCAAGGCCGGTAGCGGCAAGGCCGTGCTCACCACCGTCCAGGGCGGCAAGCTCACCGCCACGATGATGGGTGACACCGTCATGCTCACCGACACCAAGATGCGCACGGCGCACATCACCGCAGTCGATCTCGACACCACCAACGGTGTCATTCACGTCATCGACGGCGTCATCCTGCCGTAAGAACGCTTGCCTCCGGCGGTTGGGGCCGACGGCCCCAGCCGCCGGAGGCAAATCATTCCGCCGCCAGTGCCTCGGTTGCTTCCTCGGCCTGTTGCAGCGCCCACATTTCGGCATAGGCGCCATTGGCGGCGAGCAGAGCGTCATGGCGGCCGCGCTCGACGATGCGGCCGGCGGCCAGGACGAGGATTTCGTCGGCGTCGGTGATGGTCGACAGGCGGTGGGCGATGACGATGGTTGTGCGGCTTTGCGAGACGGTGCCGAGCGCCGACTGAATATCGGCCTCCGTAGCCGAATCGAGCGCGCTGGTGGCTTCGTCGAGAATCAGGATCGCCGGATCCTTGAGGATGGTCCGCGCGATGGCGACGCGCTGCTTTTCGCCGCCTGACAGTTTCAACCCGCGCTCGCCGACTTGCGTCGCATAGCCATCGGGCAACGACAGGATGAAATCATGGATCGCGGCGCCCTTGGCGGCGGCTTCGATCTCGGCCTGTGAGGCATCAGGGCGGCCATAGGCGATGTTGTAGCCAATCGAATCATTGAACAGCACGGTGTCCTGCGGGACGATGCCAATCGCACGGCGCAAGCTGTCCTGTTTCACTTGCGCGATGTTCTGGCCATCGATGGTCACAGCGCCGCCGCTAATGTCGTAAAAGC
This sequence comes from Sphingomonadales bacterium, assembly GCA_013298745.1. Lineage (GTDB taxonomy): Bacteria > Pseudomonadota > Alphaproteobacteria > Sphingomonadales > Sphingomonadaceae > Sandarakinorhabdus. The sequence goes on along the minus strand of JAAFIT010000375.1, from coordinate 1,067 downwards.
GATAGAGGATGCGGCTCAAAGTCGATTTGCCGGCGCCGGAATGGCCGACGATGGCGAGTTTCTGCCCCGGTGGCACGTCGAACGACACATCATGGAGGATCTGGCGGCGCGGCTCATAGGCGAAATCGACGTGCGAGAACCGCACATGACCGCCGCTGACCACCAGTTCCGGCGCGCCGGGCACATCGGCGATTTCAGCCGGCGTGTCGATCAGGCTGAACATCGATTCCATGTCGATCAGGCCCTGCTTGATCTCGCGATAGACCATGCCGAGCATGTCCAACGGCCGGAACAACTGGGCGAGCAGGGTGTTGACCAGCACGACATCGCCGATGGTGAAGCGACCCTGGTGCCAGCCCCAGACGGTGTAGCCCATGGCGCCGGCCATCATCAGATTAGTGATCAGCGATTGGCCGATATTCAGCCAGGCGAGCGATACCTCGTTCCTTGTCGCGGCATCGGTGTAGCGCTTGATCGCCAGGCCATAATTGCGATTCTCATGGGCTTCGGCGTTGAAATATTTGACCGTTTCATAATTGAGCAGCGAATCGACGGCGCGCGCCACCGCCTTGTTGTCGCTGTCCACCATCTCGCGGCGCAGCTTGGCGCGCCAGTCGGTCACCTTCTGGGTATAGGCGATATAGGCGACGACCATCACCAGCACCGCGGCGACCATCACCGGGCCAAGCTTCAGCCAGAAAATCACGCAGACGGCGGTCAGCTCGAACACCGTCGGGAAGATGTTGAACAGGATGAAATAGAGCATCGTGTCGATGCTCTTGGTCCCGCGCTCGACGATGCGGGTCAGCGATCCGGTGCGGCGTTCGAGGTGAAAGCGCAAACTCAGCTGGTGGATGTGGCGAAACACGTCCTGCGACAGCCGTCGCGCCGCCGTCTGGCCGACCTTTTCGAAGATGGCGTTGCGCAGATTGTCGAACAGCACGCCGCCGAAGCGCGCCAGCGCATAGGCGCAGACCAGCGCCACGGCGATGCCGATGCCATCGGGAACGCCCGCCGCCATGCGATCGATGGCGCCCTTGAAGGCAAAGGGCATCACCAGCGAAGTC
>JAAFIT010000367.1:2518-3443 GCA_013298745.1 Sphingomonadales bacterium | reverse complement strand
GGAGCGGGTTGATGCGGACAGGACCAGTGCTCGCCGCCCTCATGCTGCTCGCCAGTTGCAGCCAGACCGATCCCGAAGGCGCGCGCCTTGATGTCACCATAGTCGGAAGCCCGTGGCCAGGCGGTCTGGCGTCGCGGCTCGAGGCAGAGGCGACGCGACCCGGTCTGATCGCCCGCGATGGCACCGGCGCCATCGTCCCCGGCCTCGCCTCCAGCTGGCGCTTTGTCGATAGTGATAACGGCCTGATTCTGCGGCTGCGGCCGACGAAATGGAGCGATGGCCGCACATTGGGGTCGAACGAGGTGGTTTCGGCGTTTCGCCGCGCTGCCGTCCGCGGCGAACCGGCGCTCCGCCACGCTGGAATTGCGGGCGCGGCCGGCACTACGCCAGCCAGCAAACTCGGCGTGCTGGCGCCGATTGCGCGTGTCGTCGAAATCCGCCTTGCCAGCGTCTCGCCACTGCTGCTCGGCTGGCTGGCCGAACCGGGGCTGGCGGTGACCCGCGCCGATGGCCGTGCGACCCTCGCCGCCTATCGCGCCGCAGGCCCTGCCGACAAGCGTGTGCTGACGCGGCGCGACGCCATGGCCGGCCCCGCCGCGAGGCCCGGCACCATCGCGATTTCCAGCACGACCGATGCGACGGCCGCCTTGACCCGATTTGTGCGTGGCGAGACCGACATCGTCATCGGTGACGGCCTTGCCGGGCTCGGCGAGGCACGCACCGTGGCACGCCCCCAGATGTTGCAGGTCGATCCGCTCTGGGGCGTCTATGGCTATATCGCCAACACGCGGTCAGGTCCGCTCAAGGACCCGGAATTGCGCCGCGCCCTCAGCCTCGCCACCGACCGGGCGGCGCTAGCCGCTCGTGTTGGTCTGGCCGCGATGGCGCCGGTTGACGGGCTGCTGCCGCCAGACCAACACGAGCG
>JAAFIT010000367.1:1081-2508 GCA_013298745.1 Sphingomonadales bacterium | reverse complement strand
GGTCGCACGCGCGACAGCGGCGGCGGCGCTGCGCAACGGCAAGCCGCCAATTCGCCTGACCCTGTTGCTGACGCCGGGACATGATCACCGCGTTATCGCCGAACGCGTTGCAGCCGATTGGGCGGCGCTGGGTGTGACGCTGGCGATCTCGGAAGTCGATGCCGCGACCATTGCCGCGCGGATCAAGCGCGGCAATTTCGATCTGGCGCTGACAGAGGCGAGCCTACCGGTCGCCGATGCCGCGGCATTGCTGGCGCGCTGGCGTTGTGATGGCGGTCTGGCCTGTGATCCCGCCGCCGACACACTGCTCGACAAGGCCCGCACCGCGCCAGTTGCCGAACGTCCGGCGCTGATTGCCGCTGCCGAAGCGCGCTGGCTTGAAGCCCCGCCGATGATACCGTTGCTGACGCCGTTGCGCTGGGCGCTTGTGGCCCGGAATGTCGAAGGCTGGACAGCGAATCGTGCGGGCAGCCACCCGCTTGGCCGATTGGCCGTCGCGGCAAAGACGTGATGGCTGCGGCGCGCAAGTGGCTGACGACCGCAGTGAAAAACGCTATAATCCGGCGCATCAACAAATGATGGAGCGCGGCATGCGGCACCCTTTGACCGGTCTGATGGCAATGCTGCTGGTTGGCAATGCCACTGCGGCCAGCGCCCAATCGCCCGCTACCGCAAAGGACCCGGCTGCCGCCGTCGCCAAATTGCCGGACGGTGCCTATCTCGGCACGTGGAAGAACCCGTCCGGATCGGTCCACATCCGCGCCGCCCGCTGCGGCGAACAGGTGTGCGGAACGATTGTCTTTGCCAATGACAAGGCCAAGGCCGATGCCCGCCGTGGCGGCACCGACCCGTTGATCGGCACCCAATTGTTCGAAGAGTTCACGGCGCGGGGCCCGCGCGAATGGCGCGGTCGCGTGTTCGTTCCCGACATGAACCGCCGGGTCACCGGCACCGCCCGCCTGGTCGATGAAAACAGCATTCGCGTCGAAGGCTGTGCGGCGCGGGTGATCTGCCGCAATCAGGTCTGGACGCGCGTCACTTCATGAAGCGGCGGCAAGGGCGCGCTGAAACAGCCAGACCCTGACCGCGCTCGACAGGTTGGTCGTCCGGGCTTCGTCGATTTCGGCCACCAGCGCCGCCAGCGATTTGCCCTCGGCGGTGGCAGCCGCCTGCAGGGCATCCCAGAAAATCGGTTCCAGAGTCAGCGAGGTAGCATGGCCGGCAATGGTCAGCGAATGCTTGACCGTCAATGCGGCGCCCGCACCCGCTGCACCGCCCAGCCGAGTGCCAGCACCAGGCCCAGCGCCACCAGGCCATGACCGATACCGCGCGGCAGCCCCAGAGATGCCAGCCACGGATCGACGCCGAGCCTTACCCACAGCATCGCGATCACCGCCGCAATCAACGCCGCGACAATGCCCAGAACC
>JAAFIT010000367.1:0-1071 GCA_013298745.1 Sphingomonadales bacterium | reverse complement strand
AACCGCGGCCCAGGCATACCAGAGCGAGGGGGTGGGCCGGGCCATGTCCGGCTCAATACATGTGCTGGCCGCCGTTGATGCTCAGCGTCGATCCGGTGACAAAGCCGGCATCCTCGCCGCACAGGAAGGCGACACCTCGCGCGATTTCGCTGGCCTGGCCGAGCCGACCCGCCGGGATCTTGGCGACGATCTTTTCAAGCACGTCGGGTGGCACGGCGGCGACCATGTCGGTATCGATGTAGCCCGGTGCGATGGCGTTGACAGTGATGCCGAAGCGCGCACCTTCCTGCGCCAATGCCTTGGTGAAGCCGTGAATGCCGGACTTTGCGGCGGCATAATTGACCTGGCCATACTGCCCGGCCTGTCCATTGATGCTGCCGATGTTGACGATACGACCAAAGCCGCGCGATTTCATGCCCGTAAAGGTCGCCTTGGCCATGTTGAAGCAGCCGCCGAGATTGACGCGGATGACTTCGTCCCAGGCTTCATAGCTCATCTTCATCAACGTACCGTCCCGGGTGATACCGGCGTTGTTGACGACGATATCGATGGGACCCAGCGCCGCTTCGACCGCGGCGACGCCATCAAGGCAAGCCTGGTGATCGGCGACGTTCCATTTGAAGGCAGCAATGCCGGTGCGTTCGGTAAAGGCCTTGGCCTTGGCATCATCACCGCCATAATTGGCGGCGACTGTAACCCCTTGGGCTTTCAGGGCGAGGCAGATGGCCTCACCGATGCCGCGGGTGCCGCCGGTGACGATTGCGACGCGTGCCATGATCAATTCTCCCCGCCCTGTTTGCCGGGCTGCCACCACACTAGCAAATCAAACCCAGCCCGCAAGTTCCCGCGCCAGTAAAGTCTTCAACATTGCGATGCCGGTGTCGCTGGCATTGAGGCACGGCAAATAGGCGAAGTGCGTGCCGCCATGTTCAAGAAAGGTCTCGCGCCCTTCCATCGCCACTTCCTCGAGCGTTTCGAGGCAATCGGCCGCGAAACCCGGGCACACCACAGCGATCCGATGGATCCCCTGTTCCGCGAGCGATTCCAGTGTCGCATCGGTGTAGGGACGCA
>JAAFIT010000366.1 GCA_013298745.1 Sphingomonadales bacterium | reverse complement strand
ACCAACAGCTCTGTCGCCAAGGTCTGGTACTATGCCAGCGGCGTCGCGCAGATCAACGTTGCCGGTCATTATCTGACCAGCCTTGTTTACAATTCCTATGGTTACCCGGCCAAGGACATCGTGATCGATCGCGTGTTCGGCATGCGCACCAACGATCCGGCCACGGTGATCATCACTGGTACCCCGTCGACCATTCCGGAACCCGAATCCTGGGCGCTGATGCTCCTCGGCTTCGGCATGCTGGGCGTGTCGATGCGGCGACGGCAGTCGGTGGTCGCTGCCTGATCAGCGAGCCACCGATAGGTGCTGGTGGCGGCCGGTAGGGGGCCGCCACCAGTGCCGAACCGGACGTGACAAATTGCATCTTGTCGTCATCATGTTATTTAATTAGCCATGATTAATAACCTTTCTTAACATGGGGATCCGATGATCGTTCAGACCAAGCGCACTGTCCTTGCCGTTTTGGCGGGTACCACGCTGCTTTCGACGCCGGCACACGCCGTTGTCGATGCAAGTGCGGCGTTGCAGGCGATGCGCGAACTCAACCTGATCGTTCTCGACGACCTTGTTGCCGGGCATGAAACCGAGGGCAAGGCGTTCATCGGGGGCAATGTCACCGGCAATACGTCCAATTTCGGCATTGGCAACGCCACCCAGGGTGCTGCGGTGTCGACGCGCCGCACGCTGACGGTGGGTGGCAATGTCGGTCCGACGATGAACATCAATCAGGGATCGAACGGTGGCAGCGGCAATGTCGCGACCGTGCCGGGCGTTCTGATCGGCGGCAACTATGCCGGCGGCAACTTCAACGTGACGGGCGCGGCAATCGATATCGGTGGCAATTTCAGCACCGGCAACGTCAATCTTGTCAATGGCCAGACGGTCAATGTCGGCGGCAACATCACGGCCAACATGAACGGCGGCAACAACAGCCAGACAGTGAAGGCCGGTGGCAGCATCAGCGGCAATGCCAATGGCGCCGTATTCCTCGCCAATCAGGGTATCGGCTGGAACGCTGCGTCAACGAGCCAGGTCGTGGCGGCCGAGCGTCTGAAGCTCGATGGCGATCTGAAGGCGTTGTCGCTGGCGCTCAGCGGCCTTGCCAATACCAGCAACGTCACCTCCACCGGGTTCAACAATCCGACCATCAACGGCATCGATGGGGGCAGCGGCTTTGCCGTGCTCAACTTGACGCCGGCCTTTTTCACCACCTATGCGGGCCAGTTGACCTACAATTTGCCGTCGACCACGCTGCCCTTGATCGTCAACGTGTCGGGCACCGGCCCGATCACTTGGGGCCTCAACCCGGCGGGAACCAACAAGAATTACAACCAGTCGGTGATCTGGAACTTCTTTGAAGCCACCAGCATCGCCTTCACCACGATGGTGAACGGTTCGGTGCTCGCCCCCTATGCGTCGATCAGCAACAACACGCCGATCGAAGGCTCGGTTGCGGTGCGCGCCTTCAATCAGGGCGGCGAAGTCCATCTGGGCACCTATAATGGTGGCGATTCCTTCCTGCCGTCGCCACCGCCCCCGCCGCCGCCGGTGCCCGAACCGGCGAGCTGGCTGATGCTGATCGCCGGCTTCGGTCTGGTCGGTGCGGCGATGCGGCAGCGTCAGCGCAGCTTTGCCTGAACGATCGCGCGGCTTGGTCGGAATGAAGGGCCGCGAATTGCTGTCGCAGCCTTGCCGCGACGGGTAGCGCGAAGGCGATTCGTGTGAGACACAGTCTCGGGGTCCAAACTCCTTGGGGGTAATCATGCGCAATCTGGTTCTGGCTACTGTGGCTTTTGCGGCGCTGGCATCGGCGCCGGCATCGGCACTGACGCCGTCTAAATTCTATGTCTTTGGTGACAGCTTTACCGATGCCGGCAATATCCAGGCCGCCGTCGGCAATGCCTTCACCAATCCGGCGCTGGGTTATTGGTACGGCCGCTTTTCCGATGGCCCGACCTGGGTCGACCGGTTGAGCGCAGCGCAGTTCGGCACGCTGACGCAGGCATCGTTGACCACAGGCGGCAATTTCTCCTTTGGTGGCGCGCGCGCCGCGCAAGACGATATCACGCCGGGGGGCGCGATCCCGGGGCTGAACACCCAATTGGGGATGTATTTTGGGCAGGTCGGCGTTGTCGATCCAACCGCGCTCTACATCATCAATTTCGGCAACAACGACGTCAACGCCATCCAGGGCACCGACGCCGATCGCGAAGGCCTGACCGTGGCGCAATATCAGACCGCCTATGTCAACAACATGGTCAATGCGGTGTCGACACTTAGTGCATTTGGCGCACAGAACATTCTGATTCTTGGTGTCCCCAACCCGGGCGAAGTCGAAGGGCTGACGTTGCAGGGCTTGCTCGATACCCAACTCGATGCTGTCGAGCCTTTCCTCACCGCCAACCTTTATCGGTATAGCTATTTCAGCTTCTTCACCCGCCTCGCCACCGATCCAACGCAGTTTGGCCTGCCAGCCAACCTGGATTTCACGACGCCCTGCCTTGTCGGCGAGATCCCCAGCCCGAATATCGATTGCACCGGCTATCTCAGCTTTGACGGCATTCATGTCACCAGCCGGGTCCAGCAGGCGCTGGCGCGCGACATCGCCGGCTTTACCGGCCTCAACGACGTGCCCGAGCCGTCAAGCTGGGCGATGCTGATCGCGGGCTTCGGTCTGGTCGGTGCGGTGATGCGCCGCCAGCGCCGCGCGCTTGCCTGATAGCCGCTTTGATATTCGCATTTTGCACGGCCGATTGCATCTCGCGCCATGCAAAATGCGAATTCAGTGACGTGCCGACACGTCAAAGGCGCTGGTTGCGCCCATAACACGTTGAATTAAATCGACTAGGCCGAAGCCGCGCCAAAGGCTTCTGCTTGGCACGCTCCTTGCAATGAACTGCTTGGCATGTCCGCGACTGGCGGGCGTGCCAGGCATTCGCTGTGCAGGGACATGTGATCACGATGAAGACAATGGTGTTTGCGGCAACAGCCGGGGCCCTTTTGATGGCGTCGCCGACGCTGGCGGCGACCAATCTTATCCGCAATGGCAGCTTCGAGGCGGGCCCCACCGGCGCCGGTTCGGTGCCGGAATGGACGCGCACCAACACGCCCGACAATAAGCCGACGCAGGATCAGCCCGCTTCGGTGATCGGCTACAACAACAATCTCGGCTATCCGACCGGCGCCTATGGCGAACTGGTGACTCCGGACAGCGTCGTGTCGCAAAGCCCTGATGCCGTCGGCAGCAAGGCCGCCTATTTCGTCGGCGATCACTCGGTCAACGAAACCTGGTCGCAGCTCACCTATCTCGGCGTCGGCAATTACAAGGTCGGTTTCAGCTATTATCTTACTGCCAACGGCATAAGGAATCGCAACAACGCCAGCCTTGCCACGACCATTCTTGGCGTCCCGGTTGCCACCACAATCATCACCGCCACTTCGACCGCCA
>JAAFIT010000365.1 GCA_013298745.1 Sphingomonadales bacterium | reverse complement strand
CGGTCTGCACAATGACGCACTTGCGACCTTCGCTGCGCTCACCGCCGAATTGCCCGAACGCGAATCGCTCGCCGCCAAATATGCGCTGGCGCTGGTTGCTGCCGGCGATGCCGCAACGGCGGCCGAGGTCATGGCGCGCCTTCCGGCCGATTCAAAGGATGCCGAGGTCAGCCGCGCCCGCGCCGCGGTCGCACTCGCCAGCGCCGCCACGCCCGCCGATGATCTGGCGCCGCTGCACGCTGCCGTGGCGGCGGCGCCCGATGATCACGCCGCGCGTTTCGAACTCGCCAATGCGCTCATCGCGCGCGGCGACAATGATGCCGCCGCCGATGCGCTGCTCCATATCGTTGCCGCCGATCGCAGCTGGAACGAAAGCGCCGCCCAGGCCAAGTTGCTGACGATGTTCGAAGCTATCGGCCTCGCCGACCCGTGGAGCGTCAAGACCCGCGCCCGGCTGCGCTCGATCCTGTTCTCATGAGCAGCGATTCACCCTTGCCCACCGCCATCCCGGTGTTCCCGCTCACCGGCGCCTTGCTGCTGCCGCGCGGCACGCTGCCGCTCAATATCTTCGAACCGCGCTATCTCGCCATGGTGCGCGACGCGATGGCGGCGACCGGCGCCGCCAACCGCATGATCGGCATCATTCAGCCTCGAAGCGCGGGCGAACCGCCAGCACTCTATGAGGTCGGCTGCGTCGGCCGCATCGGCGATTACCGCGAAACCGATGATGGCCGCATCCTCATCGCGCTGACCGGCATCACCCGCTTCCGCGTTGCCGCCGAGCTCGATCGCACCACCCTCTATCGCCAGGTCATGGCCGATTATCATGATTTTGCCGAGGATCGCGATGAGCCCGAGCCGCTGACCGCCACCGCCCGCGCCGGGCTAGAGGACGTGCTGCGCGCCTATCTCGATGCCCAGGGCCTCAGCGCCGATTGGGAGGCGGTGCACGCCGCCGATGACGAAGCACTGGTGACGACGCTGTCGGGTGTCTGCCCCTTCGATCCCGCCGAGAAACAGGCACTGCTCGAAGCCGAGGACCTGCCCGAACGCGCCGCGACGCTCACCGCGCTGATGGCGTTTGCGCAAGGCCTGGGCACCGGCAAATCGGGCGGCAGTGACCGCCCGACGCTTCAATGACGAAACTCGATCCGGCACTGCTGGCAATCCTCGTCTGCCCGATGACGCGGGTGCCGCTGCGCCTCGATGAAGCCGCGCAAGAGCTTGTCGCCGATCGCGCCGGCCTCGCCTATCCGATCCGCGACGGCGTGCCGATCCTGCTGATCGAGGAAGCCCGGGAGTTCACGCCGGTCGAGGATTGAATCGCGCCGCGAAGGGGCTTGCCTTGGCGCCGGGCACCATCGCATCATGGTCTCGGGGCAGACCGGGGACGATACCATGAGCGAATTTGCCATCGGCGACGCGACTGTTGCGCCGCAGAAGCACGCGCGGCTCAAGACCGAGCTGATCAAGCTGTTCTGGACGTTCCTTTATCTGTACGTCCTTTTTGGCGCATTTTTGCTGTTCCGCAGCCTTGTTCTTCGGGAACATGGTGTCGACGAAGTCCAATATGGCGTTGCGGCGATCAAGGCGCTGATTTTCGCCAAGGTGATTCTGATCGGTGACTGGCTCAAGCTCGGCAGCAGGTCCGATAACCAGCCACTGCTTTTTTCCGTGCTGGCAAAGTCTGCGGCATTTGCAGCACTCTTCATCCTGTTCCACTTCGTCGAGACCGGTCTCGAGGGCCTGTTCAAGGGCGAGACCGTTGCCGCCATGGCACACGCCGACGGTCAGCGCCTCGACGTCGCAATGGCTGCCGCGGTGATCTTCATGGTGACGTTGATCCCGTTCTTCTTTTTCCGCGAAGTCACCGGCGTGCTTGGTCCGGCGCGCGTGCGCACCCTGCTGCTGGAACGCGGCGGCCTGTCGAAACTGCTCGGAGAGCGTTGACGCGCGGCAAGCGCGTCAGGCGAACTGCAGGCCCTCGAACGTCCCCGATTGCCGCCAGCGATCGATGTAACGGAAATACGCCACCGCCCCCGCCGGATAACCCACCCCAAAGGCGGCGGTCGCATCCTCCGCCTTGCCCTCGTTGTTGTAATATCCGGGCGTGCAATCGGGCGCCGCACCCGCCATCCGACCAGGCCCGGTCATCAGCAGATCGACCCATTTCGCCTGCGCCTCGGCGGTGGGTTCGACTGTCTTGGCACCGGTCTCGCGCGCATGACGCACCACCGCGGCAATGGTGTCCCCCGCGTCGCTCCAATTGTGCGGCACGTTGATGACGAAATTGGCGCCCTGGGCAAACTGCACCAGAAAAGCGTTGGGAAAGCCGTTGACGTGGAGCCCGTGCAGCGTCCGCATCCCGTCAGCCCAAGCTTCGGACAGCCGCCTGCCCCCAACGCCGGCGATATCGAAACCGGCACGGCGTTCGTGGCTGGTGCCGACTTCAAAGCCGCTGGCGTAGATGATGCAATCGACCTCGTAATGCTTGCCGCCGACCCAGAAGCCGGTCTCGTCGATGCGTTCGACGCCCTTGCCGTCGGTGTCGATCAGATGGGTATTAGGCTCGTTGAACGCCTGCAGATAGGCATCGTGGAAGCACGGCCGCTTGCAGAGCTGGCGATACCAGGCCTTGAGCTTCTCGGCCGTATCCTTGTCTTCCACGATACTTTCAGCGCGGGCGCGGATTTCCGACATCTTTTCCAGATCGGCATCCTCGAACGCCGCCATCATGTTCGCCGGCGTCATCTGGTCCATCGGCAGCCCCATGATGCGCTCGCGAATGCGGCGGGTCAGATCGGTCCAGCCATCCTGCACCAGATCCTCCGGCGGCGGTGGCCCCATGCCGACGTTCATGGCGAAATTGTCGAGCCAGCGCTTCTGCCAGCCGGGCGTTGCGATCGATTTGAACCAGTCGGGATCGATCGGCGCATTGGCGCGCACATCGACCGATGACGGCGTGCGCTGCACGACATAGACCGTGCCACCGGCGCGGGCGAGATGCGGCACGCATTGCACCGATGTCGCGCCGGTGCCGATGATGGCGACGCGCTTGTCCTTCAGCTTGTCCAATGACGCGCCATAGGTGTCGCCGCCGGTGTAATCATAATCCCAGCGGCTGGTGTGGAAGCTGTGGCCCTTGAAGCTTTCCAGCCCCGGAATCCCCGGCAACTTCGGCACATGCAGCGGCCCCGTTCCCATGCCGATATAATCGGCGGTGAAGCGATCGCCGCGATCGGTGGTGATCACCCAGACCTTTGCCGCCTCGTCCCACACCATGTCGGTGACGCGGGTGTGGAACAGCGCCTTTTCATAAAGGCCAAACGTCCGGCCGATGCGCTTCGATTGCTCCAAAATCTCCGGCGCATGGGCGTATTTTTCGGTCGGCATGTGCCCGGTTTCTTCGAGCAGCGGCAGATAGATGATCGAGGCGGTGTCGCATTGCGCG
>JAAFIT010000364.1 GCA_013298745.1 Sphingomonadales bacterium | reverse complement strand
CCTGTCTGCTGGTGCCCGCGCAAACATCGGAGAAATTATGCAGATTGGCTTGATCGGAGGGATCGGACCCGCTGCGCAGGATTATTATACCCGCTTGCTCATTGCCCATTTCGCCGACGCCAAAGTGTCAATCGGCGTTCAAACGGGACCCACTTTGGAGGCATATCGGCGTGCAAAAGGGGACCACTCGCGGCTCGGCGGTGGAGCTTGCGCGACAATCAGGATGAGAAGCGCTTGTCGGGCTTGCGGCGGAGGTCGGGCGTAGCCCGGCCGGAGGCGCAAGCCCGATAAGTTCGTTCTTTTCTGGTAAGCCCCAGGGGCATCAGCTTCGATTTTTGAACCGCCAGCTATCATTGCCGGTCTCGACGATGTCGCAATGATGGGTGATGCGGTCGAGCAACGCGGTGGTCATCTTGGGATCGCCGAACACGGTGGGCCATTCGCCGAACGTCAGGTTGGTGGTGATGATCACCGAGGTGCGTTCGTAGAGCTTGCTGATCAGGTGGAACAGCAACTGGCCGCCTGAGCGGGCGAGCGGCAGATAGCCAAGTTCATCGAGGACGACGAGATCGAGGCGGGCGAGCTGGCCCGCCAGCGCGCCGGCCTTGCCGATACGGGTCTCTTCCTCGAGGCGGGTGACCAGGTCGAGGGTGTTGAAGTAGCGGCCGCGAGCGCCGGCACGGATGACGCTGGCGGTTATGGCGATGGCCAGATGGGTCTTGCCGGTGCCGGTGCCGCCAACCAGGACGATGTTGCGCTGGGCAGGCAGGAATGAGCCGGCATGGAGCGAGCGCACCAGGCCTTCATTGACCGGCGTGCCATCGAACACGAAGGCGTCGATATCCTTGGCGACCGGCAACTTGGCGGCCGACATCCGGTAGCGGATCGAGGCGGTATGCCGGTGCGTCGCCTCAGCCCGCAGCAAATCGGTCAGGATCTCCATCATGGTGCGCTGGCGTTGCAGACCGGTGGTGACCGCTTCGTCGAACGCGCCGGCCATGCCCTTGAGGCCAAGGCCGCGCATGGCCTCGATCATCTCATGCCGCTGCACGGATATCTCGCAGGCTGTCATAGCGGGCACAGTTGGCAACCGGTGGGTGCACCAGCGCCAGATCCTCGGCCGTGACGATGGTGGGCGGCCGGGGTGGCTCGCGGCGGCGGGCGAGGATGTTCAGGATAACCTCGTCGCTGGCAGCACCCGCTTCCAGCGCTTCGCGGATCGCATCCTCGACCGCATCGAGGCCATCGGACATGACCGCTGCCAGTACGCGCACGAAGCGACGGTCGGCTTCGTCACCGGTGCCCAGCTTGCGCCGCAGGCGCGTCAGCGCCGGCGGCAACTCCCAACCCTGGAACGGCGCGCCATTGCGAAGGGCGCCCGGCTTCCTCGCCAGCACCGGCAGGTAATGCCAGGGATCATAGATCGTCCGGTTGCGCCCGAAGTGCCGGGGATGTTCGGCGACGACGGCGTCGCCGCAGCGAACGACGATCCGATCCGCATAGGCACGAACCTGGACCGGACGCCGGGCTGCCTTGGCCATCACCGAGTAGCGGTTACGATCAAAGCTGATCAGGCAGGTGCCGGTGACCGCGTGCTCGGTCTCGTGGAACCCGTCGAACGGCGCCAGCATCGGTTGCAGCGCCGGCCGCTCTATCTCCAGAGCCTGGGCGACGGTCATATCCTTCTCCTCGGGATGCGACTGCATCGCTGCCCAGCGCCGGCACTCGGCCTCCAGCCACCCGTTCAGCTCCTCGAGGCTGGCGAACCGCAACCGGGGCTGGAAGAACCGCCCCCGGATCGTCTGGACCTGGTTCTCGACCTGGCCCTTCTCCCAGCCCGCCGCCGGCGAGCAAGCGGTCGGCTCGACCATGTAATGGTCGGCCATGATCAGGAAGCGGCGGTTGAACACCCGGTCCTTGCCGGTGAACACCGTGGTCACCGCGGTCTTCATGTTATCGTAAATGCCGCGCAGCGGCACGCCGCCGAAGAAGGCGAAGCCCCGCGCATGCGCGTCGAACACCATCTCCTGCGTCTCGCGCGGATAGGCCCTGACATAGACCGCCCGCGACGCGCATAGGCGCATGTGCGCCACCTTCACCCGCACGGACGCGCCAGCGATCTCAACGTCTTCGTGGCTCCAGTCGAACTGGTACGCCTCGCCGGGCTGGAACAGCAGTGGGATGAACGCCGGGGCACCGTCACCGGCATCCTTGCGCCGCGCCGCCGTCCAGCGCGTCGCATAGCGGCGAACCGCATCATAGGACCCTTCGAACCCCTCGCGCTGGAGCAGGTCGTGTATCCGCGTCATCCGCAGACGATCGCGCCGGGCTCGGCCTTCGTTCTCCGTCAGCAGCGTATCGAGCCGTTCCTGGAAAGGCCCAATCCGCGGCAACGGCTGCACCGTTCGGTGATAGGTGAAAGCACCCTCCGGTGCGCCGATCGCCTTGCGCACAGCCTTGCGTGACAACCGAAGATCACGCGCAATCGCCCTGATGGACTTGCCGCCCGCGTGTTCCCGCCGGATCCGTACAACCGTCTCCACAACCAACATCCCGATCTCGCCACCTGGAAAACCAGGCCGCTGCCTAAACTATCGGAATGGTGGTTCCCTTTTGGACGCCGATCACCCCGCTAACAGGGTCCCTTTTGCACGCCGATCCACACGCCAAAGTGCCTCTCGAGATGACGACGGTCCATGCAGACGCGCCGACCGTCCTTGCTAATCTGGCCGAAAACCGACGCGCCGAGCAGGCCGAGATATTCGGCCATTTGACCGACCGGCTTGCTATGGCTGGCGCGTCCGTTGTGGCTGTCACGTCGATTGCAGGTCATTTCTGCCGTCAGGAGTTTGCAGTTCGCTCGCCTCTTCCGATCATCGATCTTGTCGATTCCGTCGCCAAGCATGTGACCACGATTGGGCTCAGCCGGATCGGCATTCTGGGGACTCGCGCCGTCATGCGCTCACAGTTCTACGGCGGGATATCCGACGTAACTATCGTGGCACCGACAGGTCCAGGCGTTGACCAAGTTCATGAGGCTTATGTCACGATGGCGACTGCCGGATCCGTTACACCGGAACAGCGGCACGTTTTCGAAAGCGCTGCTGCAAGCCTGATAAACGATCAAGGCGCGGAGGCAATCCTGCTTGGGGGCACAGATCTGGTACTGGTTTTCGGAGGAGCGCACTCGCCATATCCCGTCATCGATTGTGCTGCCGTTCATGCCAAGGCCATAGCGCAGCACACTTTGGGTGCCTGAAAGGCTATTGCGCTACTTCGTCCGCAAGGGGACCGCGTTTAGTCGCAATCAGCCACACCGCTGCAGCTTTTTTTTGGACCGGTCCAAATGGTAGCAGGCTGCGATGATCCAACTGACCTGTCACTGCGGCGCCGCCTGCATCGAGGTCCGCGCCCGTCCGGCGTTTGTGCACGAATGCAATTGAAGTCTATGCAGCAAAGCCGGCGCC
>JAAFIT010000363.1 GCA_013298745.1 Sphingomonadales bacterium | reverse complement strand
GAATTTCACCAAGTTCCTCGTTGATCGCAGCGGCAAGGTCGTCGATCGTTTTGCTCCCACCACCAAGCCCGAGGCCATTGCCGCCGATATCGAAAAGCTGCTGTAAGGAGCCTCCGCGATGCTCGACACGCCGGCCAGTGACGCACCCAATGATCTTGACTCCTTCTGGATGCCGTTCACCGACAATCGCTATTTCAAGGCCCATCCGCGTCTGCTCGCCAGCGCCAGCGGCATGTATTATGCGACGCCGGAGGGTCGGCAGATCCTCGATGGCACCGCCGGGCTCTGGTGCGTCAACGCCGGGCACGGCCGCGAGACGATCACCGCCGCCATCCGCGAACAGGCCGGCAAGCTGGATTTCGCACCGACCTTTCAGCTTGGGCATCCACTGGCGTTTCAGGTCGCGGCCCGCGTCGGGGCGCTGATGCCGGCCGATCTCGATCGCATCTTCTTCGCCAATTCGGGCTCGGAGGCTGTCGATACAGCGCTCAAGATTGCGCTGGCCTATCACCGCGCCCGCGGCCAGGGCACCCGCACCCGGCTGATCGGCCGCGAACGCGGCTATCATGGCACTGGCTTTGGCGGCATTTCGGTGGGCGGCATCGTTTCCAATCGCCGCGTCTTCGGCCCCGGCCTGCCCGGCACCGATCATCTGCCGCACACCCATGATCTGGCGCGCAACGCCTTTAGCCGCGGCCAGCCCGAGCATGGCGCGCATCTGGCCGACACACTCGAAAATCTGGTGGCGCTGCACGGCGCCGAAACCATCGCGGCCGTTATCGTCGAACCGCTGGCTGGCTCGACCGGCGTGCTGGTGCCGCCGCAGGGTTATCTCGAACGCCTCCGCGCCATCTGCGATCGCCACGGCATCCTGCTGATTTTCGATGAAGTCATCACCGGCTTCGGCCGGCTCGGCGCCGCAACGGCGGCCGAACGCTTCGGTGTGACGCCCGATATCATCACGCTGGCCAAGGGCATCACCAACGCCGCCGTGCCGATGGGCGCTGTCGCCTGCCGCCGTGCGATCTATGACAGCGTCACCGGTGCACCCGGCGCGGCTGCAGGCATCGAACTGTTTCACGGCTACACCTATTCGGCCCATCCTCTCGCTTGCGCCGCAGCGCTGGCGACGCTCGATCTCTATCGTGACGAGGCGCTGTTCGCCCGTGCTCGCAGTCTTGAGGCGCAGTGGGAGGCGGCGGTGCACAGCCTCGCCGATGCGCCGCATGTCATCGATATCCGCAACCTCGGGTTGGTGGCGGGCATCGAACTGACCCCGCGCCCTGATGCACCGGGCGCCCGCGCGCAGGAATTGTTCCGCGCATTGTTCGATCAGGGGCTGCTGGTGCGCGCTACCGCCGACATTATCGCGCTGTCGCCGCCGCTGATTGTTACCGAGGAGCAGATCGATACCATGGTGGCGATGTTGCGGACGGCGTTGACCAAACTGGCCTGAAGCTTGCCGGGCGGCGCGGCAAATTCTGTCCATTTTGTAATAATTTTCGGGTCAGCCTCTTGCTAATGTGAGGGACAGCCCTAAATCCGGGCCATGGCCGCCACCGGCCTGACCAACAACGGGATGATGATGGCCGGGCCAGGACCGCATAAAATTGATCTACGCGAGGTGATGGCCTGGATCGGCCCAATCATCGGCCCTGAACGCAATTTCCTCTGGCTGTCGATCGTCTATGGCCTTGGCATCAGCCTGTTGTCGCTGGCGACGCCGATTTCAGTACAATTGCTGATCAACAGCATCGCCAATACCGCGTTGCCGACACCGCTGTTCACCCTCTCGGCGTTACTGCTCTTCCTGCTGCTCGTCTCCGGCGTGCTTGGGTTGATGCGCACCTATATGATGGAATTGTTCCGCCGCCGCTTCATGGCGCGGCTGGTCGCCGACATCACTATGCGCGCCATCAATGCCGCCAACCCCTTCTTCACCGACACGCGCCGCATCGATCTGTTCAACCGCTATTTCGAGATGATCAACATCCAGAAAACGGTACCTTCACTGCTGATCGGTGGCTTCACCATCATCTTGCAGGCAGCGGTCGGTATCGCGGTAACCTCCTTTTATCACCCGTTCTTTCTGGTCTTTAATGTCATCGTCGTCGTGCTGATCTGGCTGATCTGGCGGATCTGGTCGCGTGGCGCGCTGCGCACTTCGATCGAACTGTCGCATGAGAAATATGCGGCAGCCCATTGGCTGGAAAGCGTCGGCGCGTCCAACGGCTTTTACAAATCGGCGCGCCACATCGATTTCGCGCTAGCGCGATCGGAAGCGGTCAGCGCCGCCTATGTCGACGCGCACAAGCGCCATTTCAGCTATTATTTCCCCCAGAACATTGCGCTCGCCATCCTTTACGCCGTCGCCAGCGCTGGCCTGCTCGCGCTCGGTGGCTGGTTGGTCATCCAGGAGCAGTTGTCGATCGGCCAGCTTGTCGCTGCCGAGTTGATCCTGTCGGGCGTCTTTTACGGCGTATCGCAAATGGCGTCGTATCTTGATGATTATTATGATTTTTTTGCTGCCGTCGAAGAACTGGCGCTGCTCTATGACATTCCGCAGGAGCCGCCACAGCCGGCGCGCACCGTTCCGCTGCCGGCACGCGGGTCGGGTCTCAGCATGGCGCGCGTCGGCTTCAGCCACACCGGCGGTTCGGGCCAGATCGATCTGACAATCCCCGATGGCGCGCGGCTGGTCGCGCAGGGGTCGCCGGGCATGGAGCGGATCTTCTCGACCCTGCTCAAGCGCCACCGCAAGCCCGACAAGGGCCTGATCACCATTGGTGGTATCGATATCAGCGCGCTCGACCTGCTTGAACTGCGCACCGATGTGCAGGTGCTCGACCGGCCGGCGGTGGTCGAATGCACCATCGCCGAATATATGTCGCTGGCCAATCCCAACGCCGATCCGGCGGCGATGATGCGCGCCCTGCATCTCGTCGGGCTGGATGATCGCATCGCGATGCTGACCGACGGCATGCAGACGGTGCTGTCCTCGACCGGCTATCCGCTGTCGCTTGGCAAGACCATGCAGTTGCGCCTGGCTGCGGCCGTGCTGGCAGAGCCGCGCATCCTGGTGATGTCGCCGCTGTTCGATATGGTGACGCGGAACCGGCTGCAGGCGGTGTTCGATCATTTCGCCAACACGCCGACGACCATCATCTATTTCAGCAATCGCCCTGAAGATCTGACGCTCGACGGCTTCCTGTGGCTGGGCCGGGATCGCCAGACCATCGTCACCGACCGCGCCAGCTTCGACGCCTTGCGTAGCAGCGCCGCCGGGGAGGCCGAAAATGGCAAGTAGTTTCGATTACAACCGGCATTTCACGACGCTGGCAGGGCTCAAACCGCCGCGGATCGCCCGCACGATCGGGATTCTGGTCACCATCGCCATCGTCAGCATCATCGTCTTTGCGTTGACCGTGCCCTGGGTCCAGACAGCACAAGGCAGTGGGTCGGTGATCG
>JAAFIT010000362.1 GCA_013298745.1 Sphingomonadales bacterium | reverse complement strand
TTCTTGCGGCGCACCAGCCGCGACAGGTTCCCGACCGATGCCAGGGCCATGTAGATCGGTAGCAGATGGCCGGCACCGTGAAGTTCGGCCAATGCACCGGGTTCCAGCGCGGCCAGCCGCTCCTCGGCAATCAGGTGATAGCCGACCATCCGGTGCATGGCGCCGTTGTTGAGCGTCACGTCCATCGAAAACGGTTCGAGCAGATCATAACGGGTCACAGCAGCAAAGAAGGCCTCGCTCGCCCGATAGCCTTCATCAAGCGCGCCGAGCATATCGGCGATCTGCTCGACATAGGCGGTCGGCACGCCGCCGGGCTCGAACAACCGCACGCCGTCACCGTCAGTTGAAACGCGCGGATGCTCCATGTCGATATGCACCTGGCCGGGCCCCACACCATCGCGGTTGCGGCCGACGAGGAACGGCTGCACCGCCATCGCCAGCGGCCGATTCATCGCGTTCCAGCGATCCCCATCGAGATAGAGATTCTCCCCCGGTTCAAAGCCGAACAGCGCCAGTGCCGAAAAGGCGCCGCTGTCATCATCTTGGCGGAACAGGATCGGATAATCACAGGCGAGCCGGCGAAATTCGGCCGGCACGGCGAGGCAGGCCGCCACTGCATCGCCCAGCGCCGCACCGGCCCCGACTTTGACGCGCAGATTGGCATGATCGGCGAAATTGAGGATCTGGTGGTTGATCATGCTTGTGTTGTTCCTGCCGCGCCGCGTGCGCATCCACACTGACAGAGCAAGAGAAGAGCCGCAACGCGGGTGCGTGCGGCTCTTCGCTCATTTCATGCTGGCGGTTCGGCGCCTCAGAAGGAGAAGCGGAAACCACCCGTGTAGCGGGCATAGCCCGGTGCCGCGAAGAACACCGTGTTATCGTTGCGCATGTGGCCGCGGCGATCGGCATTGGTGATGTTGATGCCTTCAACGAACACGGTCAGGCCCTTCTTGAACTCCCACGAGGCCGACGCATCGAACTGGCCATAAGGATCGACATAGAAGGGATCGAAGCCATATCCGGACAGGAAGCCATCGCGCCAATTATAGGCGATACGCGCCTGGATGCCGTTCTTGTCATAGAACAGCACGGCGTTGGCGGAGTCGCTGACACCGTTCACAGCAAACTGTGTCGCAGTATAGCGCAATGTGTTGTCGAATTCGGTATCGCTGTTGACGATGGTGTAGTTCAGGATGACGCCGATACCGGTGTCCCAGAAGCTGTGTTGCACAGCGAATTCAAAGCCATGCAGCTTGGCCGTTTGGTCGCTGTTGCCCGGCTGGGTGATGGTGAAAGGCACATCCGGATCGGCCGCCTGGCCGATGACGCCGGTGGGGACGCCATTGGTCAATTGCACCACGCTGGGACGATTAACAGCCAGCCAGCTCAGGATCGATGCAAAATTGGGGTTGCCACCCAGCGCCGCACGCGCTGCTTGCACCGCCGCACCTTGCGCCGGGTTCGGTAGATCGAACAACGGTCCCTGGGTGGTGGTGTTGGCGATGAAGTTGCTGACGCTCTTGTGGAAGAAGCCCACCGAGACATAGCTGGTCTTGTCGTAATACCATTCGGCCGACAGATCGATGTTCTTCGACTTATACGGCAACAGGCCGGGGTTGCCACTGCCCGCGGTGCTGCCACCGTTCGGGCGCAGCGGCTGCGCGACGGTGATGCCGCCCTGCATGCTGGTATAGTCCGGACGCGTGATCGTGTGGCTGTAGGACGCGCGCAGACGCACGCTGTCGATCGGCGCAATATCGAAGTCCAAGGCCGGCAGCCAATTGTCATATTCACCATTCAGCGTGGTGAAATCCGACTTGCCGCCGACGACAAGGTTCATTTCATTGTCGGCAACCCAGACGACCCCGGTCGGGATCGGCACCAGTGCCGACGAGGTGATCTTGGTCTTTTCATAGCGCAAGCCCAGCCGGACGTTGGTTTGCATGTCGCCCAAATCGAAGCGATGGGTGGTCTGCAGATAGGGCGCCCAGGTCTTTTCGCCAATACGGCGATCGGTGTTGTAGGCGGCGAGGCAGGAGCCCTGCACGGTGCTGGCGTTGCAGATGCCGATCCGGCTTTGCAGCAGATTGACCAATTCCGCCGTGTTAACCTGGAAATAGTTGGGGATGATTGATGGATCCTGCGACCCGTCCATGCCCTTCAGGCGCTCGGCCAGCGGTGTGATGGCATAGAGTGCGTCCGGGGTGTCGGCAGCACTGAGCGTGCCACCCCAGCTATCGTTCTGAATGACGCCAAAGGCCGAACGCACCTGATTGTTGGTGTAGGTGACGCCGAAATCGAGGCTCTCGATGAAGGCGGATTCAAAATCATAGGCACCGCGGAAGGTCACCTCGTCGATGGTGTCCTTCATATAGGCGTTGCGGAAACTGTTGCCGGCCGGGCGGATGTTGGACGCCTGTAGCGCCGCACCCGGATGCATGGCGACGGAAATCACCGGCATTTCGGTCTGGAAATCGACGCGCTGGTTGGCAACGCCGAAGATCGCACTGCCGACAGCACTGTTGCTGCCATAGGGCGATGTGGGCTTGCTCTCCGCCGTCGAGTGATGGGCATCGACCTCGAGGTGCAATCCGTCGATGCCGTCCCAGCTGATATTGCCGCCCAGCGACTTGTTGATGCTACGGTTGGCGGCAAGCGCGCCGGTGATGGCGATGTCCTTGCCTTCACTGGCGCCGAACGATTCCGAATAAAATTTCGGGCCGGCGGCCGGACCATCGGTCCAGCTGCTGGCGGTGTTGTTATGGTTGAACCATACGCCGATGCTGCTGGTGCGCGCATCGATGGTGTTCTGCGAGTAGGTATAGTCGAGCAGCATATTGATCGTGTCGGTCGGCTTGAACTGCAGAACCAGCTGGCCGTTGATGCGCTCGCGGTCGATGTCGGTGAAATCATAACCGGCGTTCTGGGTGACCTGATAAGTATCGGTCGGGCCCGGGCGGTTCTCGGTCTTGGCATAATTTCCGCGCCAGTCATTGGCGTCGACCGGCAGTGAACCCCAGTTGTTTTCGTTGCCCAGATAGCCTTCACGCCAACCGGCGTTGAACTGCGCCAGGCTGGCCTTGCGGCGCTGATAGACGCCGGTGACGAGGATGCCGAAGCGATCATCGGCAAAGGTCTTGCTGATGATGCCCGAGAATTCCGGGGTGATCTTGGTGCCCTCGAAGCTCTTGTCGATCATGCCCTTGGCCGAAAGGCTGCCCTTGAAGCCGGGGCGATCGAGCGGACGCGGCGTCTTGATGTTGATGACCGAGCCGATGCCGCCCGACTGCAACGTGGCGCGACCCGATTTGTAGACGGTCACCGAGGCAATGCCTTCGGAGGCGAGGTTGGCAAAATCGAAGCTGCGCGACGCCGGCGCTTCGCAGCAGCTGCCAAGACCCGACGCCGGCATCTGGCGGCCGTTGAGCAGAACCAGGTTGAAATCGGGGCCGAAGCCGCGGACGGTGAC